>NZ_VBUM01000030.1 GCF_005774735.1 Microbacterium sp. 5K110
ACCCTCACTTCACCGCGACCCCCCGCGCGGACGGTCGCGGAGTGCCCACCGGTGGCGGCGAGACCGCCCCCGTAATGGGACTTTCCGTAGTGGCGCTCATTCTCGGCAGCGCGTTCGTCATGCTCCTCATCACGGCGCGGCGAACCCGCCATCTCCGGAGGAGCCAAGAGAGTGACCGCTGAAAAAACGCGACCGTTCGCCATCGCCTGCATAGTGGCAGCGGCCGCGGTGTTAATAGATCAGTTCAGCAAGGCCGTTGCCCTGACCGCGCTTGCAGACGGGCGGCGGGTGCCCGTCATCGGGGACGCATTCGGTCTGCAACTCGCTTTCAACCCCGGCGCGGTGCTGGGGGCAGGTTCGGGTATGACCTGGGTTCTCACCGTCGTAGGCGTGGCAGCCGTCGCCGGGCTTTTCGTTATGGCGGCCCGCGCGCGAACGGCGGGCTGGGCGGCTGGTGTGGGGCTAATCCTCGGCGGAGCTGTGGGCAACCTCATTGATCGATTCATGTCGCCACCCGGTTTCGCTGTCGGCCACGTCACCGACTTCCTCGCCTACGGGGGTCTGTTCATCGGCAATCTGGCAGACATCTTCCTTGCCTCTGGAGCGATAGCGGTCGCCGTGCTGCTCCTGCTTCGCCAACGCACGAATAGCGGCGCTCAGGTCGAGCCCGCCGGGCCACCCCCGTTCGATGTTTCCCCGGAGGACAAGCAGTGAAGAAGACGAAGACGCCATCTCGGTACCAAAGGAACGCCCTCGCCCCCGGTCTGATCGCCGCAGCCGCTCTGTTCGTGTCGCCGGCGCTATTGGACAGTAGTTGGTTCACTGTCGTGCGCTTCATCGTGGCGATTTTGGCGCTCATCGTCGCCTCGTTCGCCTACCAAGAGCGGCAGCTGTGGTGGGTGCCGGTGTTCGCGGTAATCGCAGTGGTGTGGAATCCGGTGCTTCCCCTTCCCGCTGAAGGTGTCCTGTGGACCGCGGCACAACCCGCAGCCGCAGTCATCTTTCTTGTCGCAGGAGCCACCATCAAGAGGGAGCGGGCATGAACCGCAAACTCATCGCCCTCGGCGCGGCGCTCATCATCGTGGGCATGGTGACCGGTTGCACAGCCACGGCCCAATCATCAGACGCGAGCGCGGGCGCTTCGTTCTCTGATGGAGATTTCCAGGTAGCCGAGATCGCCGTTGCGGACAGAGGCGAACCCGTTCAGTTCGAAGGCGTCATCGAAACCGGTGAAACCGTCACCAGCGACGACTACCGAGGTGAGGTGCTCGTTGTGAACTTCTGGTACGCCGCCTGCGGACCATGCATCGTCGAGGCTCCCATGCTTGAAGAGGTCTTCCTACGTTTCCAGGACGAGGGGGTCGACTTCCTCGGGGTGAACACCTACGACCAGGCTGAGACAGCACTGTCGTTCGCGCGCGAGAATAAGGTCACCTATCCCAGCGTCATCGACGTCAATGACGGCCAGGTGAAACTCGCCTTCGCGCAGCTCACCCCGATTCAAGCCACACCCACAACGCTCGTGATGGACCGCCAGGGTCGTCTCGCCGCCCGTATCATCGGCCAGCTCCCCAGCGCATCAATTCTGTCCAGCATTGTCGCCGACACGTTGGCGGAGGCGCCATGAGCGCCGGGACGCTGGTCGTTGACGGCGCGCTCTGGGTTGCCATTCCCCTCGCCCTGTTCGCCGGTCTCATCTCCTTCCTCTCACCCTGTGTCCTCCCACTGGTCCCCGGCTACCTCGGATACCTCGGCAGTGTCACCGCCCTCCCCCCCGCACCTGGCAAAGACGGTGTGACAGCGGTCGCCACACGCCGACGGCTCGTGGCAGGCGTCCTCCTCTTCATCGCTGGATTTACCGTGGTCTTCGTCACCGTGACCGTCCTAGGAGGACTATTCGGGGTCGCGCTTCTGCGCTACGGCGATCTCCTCACCCGCGTGTTTGGCGTCGTGAACATCGTCCTGGGGCTGACTTTCATGGGCGCAATCCGGCTCGGACAGAGCAGTGTCCGCCCTGCCCTCCGTGAGCGAGCCGGGCTTGTCGGCGCCCCTCTTCTCGGACTCTCACTCGGTGTCGGCTGGACGCCCTGCATCGGCCCCACACTCGCAGCGATTCTGTCCCTGTCATGGAACCTTGGTGACCCCGCACGAGCCGGGCTTCTCGGTCTGTCCTACTCCCTCGGCCTCGGCGTGCCCTTCCTCGTGCTGGCACTCGGATGGGGGTGGGCCGCGCGATCCGTCACAGTCCTCCGCACCCACATCCGCGCACTCAACCTCATCGGAGGTGCCGTGCTCATCCTCCTCGGGCTGCTCATGGTGACGGGCGTGTGGACCTCACTCATGTCACTTCTGCAACAGGTGGTAGTCAATGTCCCCCTCCCGCTCTGACACCCGCCACGCTGACTCCGACCCGCGGCGACCAGCGGACCACTCTGACGGGGCCACGGACGATCAGGACAGCCCCCAGTTGAAGCTCGATGGTAAAGGGTGGCTCCGCTGGACATGGCGCCAGCTCACCAGCATGCGCACCGCGCTCATCCTCCTGCTGTCCCTCGCCCTGGCCGCAGTGCCAGGTTCACTGTTTCCACAGCGAGGCGCCGACCCGAACGGCGTCATCCAATGGGAGCGCAGCAATCCCGAGTGGTTCCCGTTCCTCGATGCAGTCGGACTCTTCGACGTCTACTACTCGCCCTGGTTCTCGTCCATCTATTTGCTGCTGTTCGTATCCCTTATTGGATGCGTCATCCCGAGAGCGAAACACCACTACCGCGCTCTCAAAGGCCAACCTCCGCGCACCCCCATCCGGTTCGCTCGACTCCCCGAACACCTCGAGCGTGCTATCCCGGAGCACGTTACCCCCGCCGCAGCGCTGAATCTTGCCGAAACAGAACTCACCCGGCGTCGCTATCGCGTGCGTCGCTACGACGGGAAGGGGTGGACCTCCGTTTCGGCCGAACGCGGGTATCTCCGAGAGACCGGCAACCTGCTCTTTCACATCGCCCTGGTCGGCGTGCTCGTCTCCGTCGTCGTGGGCAAGGCGTTCGCCTACACCGGCCAACGTGTCGTGGTGGAGGGGACAACGTTTGTTAACACTCTCAGTGACTTTTCCTCCTTCGACCCCGGCCGTTTCGCGGACGGATCCAATCTGACGCCGTACTCTCTCACGCTGGACCGTTTCGACGTCACATACCAGCCGGCCGGCTCTCCGGGAGGTGGACAAGCGGGCGACTTCGCCGCCAACGTCACCATCCGATCGCCAGGAGCGGATGCCCAGACCGAGCGGGTAGTCGTCAACTACCCGATCACTGTGGGGGGTGACCGCATCCATCTCCTCGGGAACGGCTACGCACCTACCCTCACCGTCCGGGACGCGGAAGGCCAGATTGTATACAGCGACTCACTACCCTTCCTTCCCCAGGATTCCAACATGACCTCACTAGGTGTCGTCAAAGTTCCGGACGGCTTGCCGCAGCAACTCGGGCTGATCGGCTTCTTTTACCCCACGCAGGACACCTTGCCCTCAGGTGCCGCCACCTCGATCTACCCCGACGTCATCAACCCCGTCATAACCCTTAACGCCTTCGCAGGCGACCTCGGTATCGATGATGGAACCCCCCGTTCCGTCTATGCCCTGGCAGTTGACGAACTCACGCAACTCACCGGCGGCGACACCGGACAGGACTCCATCGAACTCAGGCCCGGCAGTACCAGTGCGCTGCCTAATGGGTGGGGCACCATCACATGGGAGGAAGCAGACGGCGCTCCGGTAAAACGGTTCGCGTCTTTGCAGATTCAACGCGACCCCAGCAGCGGCTGGGTCTTGGCATTTTCTGTGTTGGCTTGCGTCGGGTTGTTCACCGGACTTCTCATACCTCGTCGCCGTATTTGGGTGAAAGTCCATTCGTCGACCACAACCGACTCGATGATCTCGGTGGAGTACGCCGGTCTCGCTCGAGGAGATGACCCCGGGCTTGCCCGTGCGGTCGAGCAGTTAGCGGATGCCCACGCACAAGCATGCGAGCGGGCGAGTGTGGCCGCGCAGTCACGGTAGGTCTACAGCTATGAACACGTCCCCTGAGTTCGGTGACTACCTGCTGCTCGCAGCGAACCCGTTGACTCTTTTACCGGTCGCCGCGACGATGATGGCCGCCATTTACCTCCTTGGGGCGTCACGTCTGTGGCGGCAGCGTCGTCGGTGGTCGGTGTTGCGCACGGTGAGTTTTGTCTCAGGCTGCGCAGTCCTCGCTGCCGTCACCGGCCTCGCGGTAGAGGACTACGGCGAAGCTCTACTTTCGGTGTTCATGTTCCAGCAACTGACATTGATGATGGCTATCCCACCGTTGCTCGTGCTCGGTTCCCCGGGAGCCCTTCTGCTGCGCGCAACTCCACATCGCGGCGTCGGTAGGAGCATCCTCAGATTGGCGCACGGCGCGTTGCGATGGAAAGGGTCAAGATGGGCTCTCAGCCCCTGGGTTGCATTACCTGCCTACCTCGCGGCCTTCTACGGCCTGTATATTGCCGATCTGCTCGATCCCGTCCTAGCCCTACCCGGTGGCCACACCGCTTTGGAGGCGGCGTTCTTGGTCAGCGGAATTCTGTTCACCATTCCTGTGCTTTCTACAGATCCGCTGCCGGTCCGCATGAGCCACGGCGGTCGGGCGCTCGACCTTTTTGCCGAGGCAGCGTTGCACGCCTTTTTTGGGGTGTTCCTCATGATGGCGACCAGTCTGGTGGTGGGAACATTCGCTGAATCGACCATGGCTTTGGGCATTGACCCGATCGAGGATCAACGCGTAGCCGGCGGTCTCGCGTGGTCCTATGGCGAGGCGCCCACACTCATCATGATCCTGATCGTGATGCACCGGTGGTTCCGGCACGATTCCGTTCGTGACGCCGCTGCAAGCAGGTGGGCGGATGCCCACGGGGACCCGGAGCTCGACGAGTACAACGAGTACCTGCGCCGGCTCGAACAACGTGGGTCCGCATGACAGCACTTCGAGGGCCAACCGGCGACCTGCGCAAACCCTCTATGTGGACCGGCGGCGTGGGTACCTTGCCCGTGACGGCGGCGTTGCCCTTGGCGGCAGCATCGGGGTTGCTAATGGATGCGGCCACACCGGACCTCGGATGGTGGCCGCTTGCTTTCGTGAGCGTGACGATCCTGCTCGCAGCTCTCCTCGGAAGAAGCACGCTCGCTTCTTTCGTCGTGGGGTGCGTCTTCGGGGCCGTGTTCAACCTTGCCCACCTCATATGGGTGGCCCAGTTTCTCGGACCTGTGCCCTGGTTGGCCCTCAGCGCGCTGCAAACGGTACTCATCGGTGTCGGCAGCGTGACCATCACCCTCGCTTACCGTTGGGTCAAAGTACGCAGGCTCGGCGGAGTGTTGGACCTGCTGGGTATCCCTGCTCTGGTCGCGGCCTTGTGGGCCGCGCGGGAAGTGCTTGTCGGAATGTGGCCGTATTCGGGGTTCCCCTGGGTACGGGTAGGAATGACGCAAGTGTCGGGACCTTTTCCTGAGGTGGCGTCCTGGGTGGGATCGACGGGTGTGACTTTCCTCGTGGTGGGTGTGTGCGCCGCGAGCGTGCAGGCCCTCCGGCCGGGGCGTCGCACCCTGCGCGCAGGCCTACCAGCGCTCGTGGGTGTCCTACTCATGGCGGTCACACCCCAGTACGCCACCCAGACCGTCGGAACGTTTACTGTCGGGTGGGTCCAAGGCAACGGGCCGGCAGGCTACTTTGACGACCGCGACAAAGGCGACATGCTCCGAGCCCAAGCATCAGCATCGAAAGCGATTCTGGGCCAGCGGATGGACCTACTCGCCTGGCCGGAAGGCTCCGTAGACATCGACCCGGCGTCCTCAGAACCCACGCGTCGACTGCTGGGTGAAATATCCGCCGCATACGGTGCCCCTCTCCTGATCAACGCGGCAACCACAAGAGGCGAGCAGACCTTTAACTCGACCATGCTGTGGGAAACGGACGGTAGCGAGCAGACCTACGACAAGATCAACCCCGTCCCGTTCGGTGAATACGTGCCCGACCGGTGGCTGTTCGAACGTCTCGCGCCTGACCTTGTCGGCCTGATCCAGCGGGAGTACAGCCCAGGCAGATCGGCGCCAGTGATGGATGTGGGAGACACCCGCATAGGGTTGGCGATCTGTTTTGACGTCATTTATGACGACGTGATCTTTGATGCGGCACAGCGAGGCGCGCAGGTCTACATCTTCCAGACAAACAACGCCGACTTCCGCGGAACAGACGAGAACGTGCAGCAGCTGGCCATCGCGCGGATGCGAGCCATCGAAACGGGGCGCGCGGTGGTCAATGTTTCCACTGTAGGAACGAGCCAAGTGATCAATCCCGATGGTTCCATCGTGGAGACCATCGGGGTGGACACGGCCGCTGGGCGAGTGAGCGAGGTGCCGCTACGGGCAGGAATCACGCCGGCAAGTTGGCTCAGCCCCATCGTCGAGACTGCAATGGTCGTCGCGTCGGCCGTTGTGCTGTTGTGGGTCCGTCTGCACATCCACGTTGGTGCGCGGAAACGGTCGTGAGCTGGACGGACAGCAGACCTTGTCGCACACCCCGCACGGGGAGCGCACACTCCGCCTCCGATGCCAAGCTGCCCCGGCCCGGCTGCGATGTGCAGCCCGGGTTGATACCATCGCTGCGATGCTGGTGACCGCGGGAAGCGCCCCACTCGTGGGCAGTACCGCCTCCGTCGTGAGAATGAGGATCATAGCCAGCCTCCTCTTGTTCTTGATGTGTCTTATCGCTGTGTGGTCAAGCAGCCACTCGGATGCTTCCGCGAGGTCTGATGCCACCTCCCCAGCCCTTACGTTGGAGAGCGGTCACAGTGGTCAGGCAGTTTTAGATGAGCCCACCGGCGACGTTGTCGTCAGCCTGGCGCAGGCTCTCCCGGCGGCGGCTGTGGCGCTATGCCTGGTAGGTGTGTGCGTTGCGGGAATGGTACTGGAGCGTCGCTTCCGTCTCATGAGGGTGCAGCTCAGTGCCATCCGCTTACCTCGACGCGCACGGCCTCAAATTGTGTGTACTGCCCGCCCACGCTCTCAGACGCGAAGTCTGATCGAGCTGTCTCTTTCACGGACCTGATCCGTGCCGGCGCTCCGAGACTCACACCTTCTCAGCTGATGTGATGCCAGCGAGGGTGTGGTCAAACGCATTCTCCCACCCCTTCGGGCGCGGTCGTACGGATGCACTCGGAGCGTTCTAGGTCCGATTAATCGACGACTGCCGTATGTGCTGGATCCCCGGGCACCGCAGTCTCACTGAAAGACACCCATGCACAAGCTTTTCGCTACCCGTTCGCCTCGCTGGTTCGCAGCCGCCGGTATTGCTGTGATGGCTCTATCCGCGGCACTTGTCTTGCCCAGTTCGTCGCCGGCTCGTGCTCACGACGCCCTAGTTACGTCCTCTCCAGCAGCGGATGAGGTCGTCACGTCGATCCCGACCGAAGTCTCGATGACATACAGCGGCGAGGTTTTTGACGCCTCTAGTGCCATCGTGGTGGAAGTCATCGACTCCGCCGGAACGAACGTCGCGCTGACGACTCCCGTGGTCACTGACACGAAGGTGACCCAGGCAGTGGAGCCACTCTCGTCGCCAGGCGTAGTCACGGTTCGCTGGCGCGTGGTCTCCAGCGACGGTCATCCGATCAGCGGTGAATACGCGTTCACTGTTGACGCTCCTGTGGCACCTTCAACGTCCGCGGAACCGGAAGCCTCTGCGATTGCGGCTTCCCCCTCCGCACCCGGGCAAAGCCCAACCATCTCTTCGACGCCAGAGCAGAGCGCGATGGCGGGCGCCGTGGCGGAGGTCGATGAGCCGACAAGCAGCATCAGTGTTCCGCTCGTAGTGACGGGCGTCGCTGTCGTCATTCTCGGCGCGGCGGCGCTTGTCTTTTTCTCGTCCGGACGGCGTCGGCGACAGCAGGTGAAGCAGCAAAAGGGCACCGTCGATGAGCAGTGAGACCCAGTCGACACACCAGCCACTCCTCCTGACACGAAGGGAACGGCGCCACGCTAACGAGCTCAGGATGCGTGACGCGCGGAGCGTTCGCCGTCCGAAGGCCGCGCGCGCATTGGGCGCCCGTCCGCTTGTTGCGAGTGCGTTGGCGCTGGCGCTCATGTTTCCTCTAGCGCTGCCGGCGTACGCGGCCTCACCTGTCGCGGAGACCGAGTCAACCTTGCAGCAAGCTTCTGCGGACGACTCGCAACAATTCACCGCGTCCTCCGCGCTCCCCGCTTCGCCCCTCGACAGGCAGAGCTACGCAGCGACCTCTCAGGACGAGATCGAGCAAAAGAGGGCGAGAGACGCTGCGGCGGCCGCGGCCGCAGCAGCACGCGCAGCTCGACCCGCTACCACCCTCGCTGCTGAACGGGTAGTCCCCGTCCTCGCCGCCGGTAGCGGGGTCGTGCGCTGGCCGTTGACCTCGACGTTCAGAGTGACGGACCGATTCGGGGCCAGAGGCGGGGCGCACATGGGCACCGACATGGTGACCCAGGGTGGCACGCCGATCTATGCGTCCGTAGCTGGGACGGTCGGTGTCTCGAGCGAAAGCTATGGCGCCTACGGCGTCGCTGTCACCGTTGAGTCCGTCGTCGACGGCCAACGTATCCGAGCCGTCTACCCGCACATGCAATACAACAGCAGACAAGTCGACAGCGGCCAGGAAGTACAGGCGGGTCAACTCCTCGGCCTTGTGGGAAGCACCGGCCGATCCACTGCGAACCATTTGCATTTCGAAATGACCGTCAATGACGTCGCCGTGGACTCCCTGGCCTGGTTGGAAGCGAATGCTCAGTGAATGAACGCGCCCTCACCATGCGCGGTGGCGGGCGTCGCGCCGCATCGCAGCGAACCGCACTGCAGACGAAACTCGACGACCGATACGGCCGCACTTCCCGTCCCTGGCGTCGCCGGGTTTTCTGGATCGGTGTCACGGTGTTCGCAGCCGCCGCCATTGCGTATCTGGTCTGGATCACGCTTCGAAACAGCTTGGACGACATTTCCATCGCCGAGACCGGTTACCTCGTCGTTGACGAGCGGGCTGTGGCTGTATCTTTCCAAGCCACCCCTCCCTCCGGCGTACGGTTCGCGTGCGCCATTCAAGCCTTGGACGAGGATTTTGGCGTCGTAGGGTGGCGGGTCGTCGAGTACGACCCCTTCCCCGAGACCACCCGATCCTTCACCGAACGCGTCCCGACCCTCGCCCTGGCAACCACCGGCACCGTCAAAGAGTGCTGGACGATTTAAGGACTTCCCTCGTGACCGAGTCAACCGCCCTTACCGTTGATGGGCTGTCCCTGCTGATGGTGTGGACTGCCATCGGCGTTTATGCGCTCGCCTTTGCGGCGTATGCCATCGATCTTGCCGTGCGCGTGGCTCGCGTTGAGGTGCCCGCCGCAGAGCTCGTCTCGGTCGGAACCCCTGCTCCACCGGTGGCGGCCCCGACGGCCGCGGTGCAATTGCAAGTGCCGCCACGTGATCGCGAACGTCTCGTATGGGCTCGTATCGGAACCGCCCTCACCATCTTAGGGTTCGTGCTGCAGCTGAGCGGGGACGTCCTTCGAGGCATCGCCGCAGCCCGCGTGCCGTGGGCGAACATGTACGAATTCGCACTCACCGGCACTCTTCTCATCGTCGGTGTGTTCCTTTTCGCCCTTCGGCGGTACGACCTGCGCTTCCTCGGGTCCTTCCTGCTTGGGATGGTCGTCCTTCTTCTCGGTGGTGCGACCTTGGCGTTCTACGTCGAGGTCACCCCTCTAATGGACCCGCTACGTAGCGTGTGGCTTGTCATCCACGTCTTCGTAGCCTCCCTTGCGACCGCGCTGTTCGCCATCGCGTGCGGCCTGTCCGTGACGCAGGTTCTGCAACACCGGCGCGAGAATCGCTCCTCCGTCAATACGCGGCGGGGTCTGCTTCGAACCCTGCCCACCTCAGAAAACCTGGAAGCCCTGGCCTACCGGTTCGCCATCATTGGCTTCATCTTTTGGACTTTCACCCTCATTGCCGGCGCTATCTGGGCAAACGACTCCTGGGGGCGCTTCTGGGGTTTTGACACTAAGGAGGTGTGGACTTTCATCATCTGGGTGCTGTATGCCGGGTACATCCACGCCCGTGCCACCCGTGGGTGGCGCGGTAACCGATCTGCATGGCTGTCCATAGTTGGGTTCGCTGCGGTGCTGTTCAACTTCACCGCCGTGAACATGTTTTTCAAGGGTCTGCACGCCTATTCGGGGCTGAACTGATGTCTACCTCCGGCGCCAAGCTCGGGCACGCCCATCCTCCGGTGACGGCCGGGGCGCCTGGCTCCACGCGGCGTCCGTCTTTGCAGCCGCGCCGTTGGAACGTGTACCGCGTGAGTGCCCTCTTCATCCTTATCGTCAGCGCAGTCGTTGCATTGGTGTGCGCTCTCGCGGTCGGCGGTGGGGCGGCCCCCTTGCAACTGGCCGACGCCGGTCCCCTCATACGGTGGGGGCTGCCAGTGTCGAAGCTTGTCGTGAACCTGAGCGCCGCGGGAATGGGAGGGGTGCTCTTTGTCGCCTTGTTCACGTTGCGCGTCGAACAGCGCGGGTTCGAATTGGCGTTGGATGTTGCCGCGGTGTCCGCCGCCATCTTCACTGTGGCATCTGCTGCTACTGGCTTTTTCAGCTTCATGGTCATCTTCAACCCCGCATTGGATGCCGGTCCCGAGTTTGGGTCTCAGCTGGGCCGATACCTCGTACAGACCGAGGGGGGACGTGTGTGGTTGATGACGACCATTGCGGGTGCCATTCTCGCCGTGCTCACATTTTCGGTGCGTTCATGGGGCGGGACAGTGACCGTGGCACTTCTCGCACTCGCAGCGCTCGTCCCGATGGGAACACAAGGCCACTCAGGTGATGAGGCCTCTCACCAGCAAGCCACGACAACCATCGTCATCCACATCCTCGCCGCAGCGATCTGGCTCGGTGGTCTGCTTCTGCTGGCGGTCATTCGGTCCGTCACTCCCGAGAGTGAGATGGCGACAGTCTTGGTGCGATTCTCTACCATCGCCGTCATTACTTTTGTGCTCGTCGCGTTCTCGGGCACGGTTCGCGCCGCCATCGGCCTAGAAAATCTGGGCGCGCTCGCCTCCGCCTACGGTCTCATTCTTATCGTCAAGGTTGTAGCCCTTACTGCCATAGGTGTTCTGGGGGCGATCTATCGACGGCGTCTACTCGGAAGGATGCGCGCCAATCCCGGCGACTCCAAAATTTTCTGGCTGCTGTTGTGTGCGGAGTTGGGATTGATGGGGATCGCTAGCGGAGCTGCTGCCGCTCTTGCGCGAACGCCACCGCCCATCCTCCCCGAACCTGTAGGCGCGCTCACACCGGCTCAGGTACTCACCGGCGCTCCGCTACCTCCTGAGTGGACCATGTCGCGTTGGTTCACGGCGTGGAGCCCTGACGTGCTGTGGTTGGTCGTGGCCGTGCTCGGACTGATCTTCTACGTACGCGCAGTGCTGAGGCTTAGGGCTCGCGGACACCTGTGGAACCCCTGGCGGTCGGTCGCGTGGGTGGCAGGGACGCTCCTGCTGGTATGGATCACCGGAGGAGCGCTGAGCACCTACCGCAGCTACATTTACAGCGCGCACGTCTTAACGGTCGTCATCCTCTTTGTGGGGGTGGTGCCCCTTCTCGCAGCCGGCGCGCCGATGCAGCTCGCCCGCACAGCGGCCCAACGTCGCGGCGACGGCAGCAGGGGAGGATATGAATGGGTCCAGGGGCTCGTGCATTCGCGAGGGGTGCGGTTCGTTTCAGCGCCGGTTGTCGCCGTCCCAGCCGCAGCTGCGTTGGTTTGGCTGCTTGTCAGTTCCGGCCTCCTCCGTTGGTGGGCAGGAGATCTCCTCGGGCGGCAGATGACTACGGCATTAGTCCTCCTTGTAGGTTCTCTGCTCGTGCTTGGCTTCGTAGGTGACTATGAGGCTGCTCGTGGACCGGCAGCGGTGAGGCTGTTGATGATTCTCGGTTTGGGCGTGGCAATGGCGGCTGTCTCCGTGTACATCATCACTGCGGGCCTCATGGCCGCCGACTGGTTCGGAGCGATGGGGCGCACTTGGGGTAGAACACCGGTCGAGGACCAGGACCTCGGTGGAGTGATCCTGGCCGTTGGCTCCGCAAGCGTGCTCGTATTAGGTGGGTGGGCGGTGCTACGCACGCAGCGGGAACAGACGATCTAGCGTCCTTCCCCCGGCGTCGACAAGGAGCGCCCGCGACGGACTACAACAGCTGCCCGAGTCCGTTACTGCGGAGTGCAGCTGCTCGGCGGCATGGGCGGGGCGGTCCTCGCGAATGCGATGTTCGAGGTCCCGACCGCGATCGCGACCACCGAGCGCGTCACCGCCGGGCACCTGCTGGGGGAGATCGTCGCCACGGCGGGGCTCGTGCTCGTCATCCTCTCCCTCGCCCGCACCAACCGGGGACCGCTCGCGGCGGCCGCGGTCGGTGCGTACATCGGTGCCGCGTACTGGTTCACGTCCTCGACCTCGTTCGCGAACCCCGCCGTGACCCTCGGCCGTGTCTTCACCGACACCTTCGCCGGCATCGCCCCCACCTCGGTCCTGCCCTTCGTCGCCGCGCAGCTCATCGGCGCCGCGATCGGCGTCGGTCTGGCGCTGTTCCTGTTCCCGGGTGCCGCGCGGGCGGCCGGTGACCTCGTGGTCCCCGTCACCTCGACCTCTTCACACACCTGATCTGGAAGGCCTTCTCTGATGCATCTCGTCGCTATCGGCGGCAGCGACGCGGGAATCTCCGCAGCGCTCCGCGCCCGCGAGCTCGACCCCTCCGTAGACGTGACCGTGGTGGTTGCGGACTCCTACCCGAACTTCTCCATCTGCGGGATTCCGTACTACTTCTCCCGCGAGGTGCAGCCCTGGCAGTCGCTCGCGCACCGCACGCACGCCGACCTCGAAGCCACCGGCATGAGCCTGCGCCTGGACACCTTCGCAACGGACATCGACGTCGCCGGGCAGCAGCTCACCGTGCGCACCCCTGACGGCTCTCTCGACCGGATCGGATATGACGAACTGATCGTCGGAACCGGCGCTCTCGCCTCCTCCGCCGGTATCGCCGGCGTCGACCAGCTCGGCCCGGAGGACGGGGGGCACGTGCTGCACTCGATGGGAGACACCTTCGCGCTCGAGCGCTATCTCGATGAGCGCGACCCGCAGACCGCGATCATCGTCGGCGCCGGCTACGTCGGCCTCGAGATGGCCGAAGCCCTCACCGTCCGCGGCCTCCAGGTCACCCAGCTCCAGCGCGGCCTCGAAGTGCTCTCCACCCTCGACCCCGAACTCGGCGCCCTCGTCCACACCGAACTCACCGACCACGACGTGGAAGTCCTCACTCACACCACAGTCGCCTCGATCGAGAAGACCGCCACAGGCCTCGCCGTGCACGCCGACCACAACGGCTCCCCCCTCACCCGCACCGCCGACGTCGTGCTCCTCGTCGTCGGAGTGAAGCCGAACACCGACCTGCTCGCCCGCGCAGGCGCCACCCTCGGCGCCAGCAGCGCCGTCGTCGTGGACGAGGCGATGCGCACGGGCCTCCCGCACGTCTACGCCGCGGGCGACGGAGTGACCACCCACCACTGCCTGCTCGGGGTGACGTATCTGCCTCTCGGGACCACCGCCCACAAGCAGGGTCGTGTGGCCGGGGAGAACGCCCTCGGCGGGGATGCCCGCTTCGCGGGATCGGTCGGCACACAGGTCGTGAAGGTGTTCGACCTGGTGGCCTCACGCACCGGTCTGCGCGAGCATGAAGCCCTCGCCGCCGGGTTCGCCCCAGCGACCACGACGGCCGTCGCGGACGACCACAAGCGCTACTACCCCGGCGCTCAGCCGATCACGATCCGCATCACCGGCGACACCGGCGACGGACGCCTTCTCGGCGCGCAACTCGTCGGACGCCTGGGCACCGAGACCGCCAAGCGCGTCGACACCTACGCCACCGCCCTGTTCGCTGGCCTCACCGTTGAGCAGGTCTCCGACCTCGACCTCTCCTACACACCCCCGCTCGGCTCCCCCTGGGATGCCGTGCAGATCGCCACCCAGACCTGGACCCGCACCCACACCGGAGTAGTGACCCCCGCATGACGCACAATCCCACCGTCCTCTTCCTCTGCCAGCACAACGCCGGACGCTCTCAGCTCGGCGCGGGCCTGCTCGAAGTCCTCGCCGGGGACCGTTACACCGCCACCTCCGCCGGCCTCTCCCCTGCCGACAGCGTGAACCCCGCGATCGCGGCCACCGTCGCAGAACTCGGCCTTGACATCAGCGACCGCACGCCCCGTGCCGTCACGGTCGAAGACCTCGAGACGGCGGACATTGTGGTCGCCATGAAGCCCGGGCTCACGCTCCCTGCCGCGCCCACCGGCCGGTTCCTGGAATGGAAGTTCCCCGACCCGACCGACTGGAGCGCCGAGAACGTCCGGCCACTCCGCGATGCCGTCGCCGCTCGTATCCAGGTCGAACTCCTCGACTAGGCGCGACGCGGAGCGGCGTCAGGACGCCGCCACAGAACGCCAAGACTCACACCCGACAACGAGAGGTGGATACCAGCTGTCACGTTTGGCGATCCCTCTGCGGACACTGTCCGGGGATAGTCACCCCCGTACGCTGAGCGCATGGAGAACCACGCCGCTAACCCCGCCGGACGCCTCTGGTTGTACTTCACGGAGATGACGTCTAGCCCGGCGAATGGGGGGCTGAACAACTACGCGGCGGCCTACTTTCAGACCCGCGGCATCAGCGCTCTGTACATGAAATCGATGGCGGGGCTAATGCAGTTGCCCGACGAGGTCGAGGCGATGGTGGCTCAGATCGAGAGCCCCCCAATCCCCGTTGAGAAGCTGGTGCGACCCCTCGGGAAGGTGCGTGAGTACTTCAACGGTGACCCGCTCGGGGCGAACCCAACCAAGTGGATGTCCAGCTTCGTTGACATCGGAGTGCTCAACGACCTGGAAACGACAAGCCACATCCTGAACTCCTCCGTGGTCAGAAGCAATGAGATTGACCAGGACACCCTTGAACAGATCAAGTCCCTAGCAGCCGACATCATCGACCTGGCGACCGCTGACGAGAGCCTCGATTCAGACGCCAGAGCGGCTTTCATTCGCTACGCGCACCGGATCGCTGAGGCGGCCGACCTCTACAAGGTCCGCGGTCCCCAGGGGCTCGTCGATGAGCTCGACCGCTTTCACCAGAGCGCCCGGCGATTGAAGACCAAACCGAGCCCGACGCTATGGGAGAAGACGAAGCAGCTCACCGGCGTCGTGGTCCTCGCTGTCGAGCTCTTTGGCGCCCCCGCCACAGTGGACAACGCGATCGAGCACTACGGCGACCTGTTCACCCAGCAGGCGATCACCGAGGCGCCCGGACCGCAGCACGCCGATGACATTGTTGAAGCTGAGGTTGTGGAAGACGACGGCGCGGCCTGACGGTCAGTCTCCCTCAGCACACGCGGACACCATTCAACGAAGCGATCTCGAGCCGCAGCACCATCCCCATCCGAACAGCCATCGCACCGAGGTTTTGCATCACGACGGCCCACCGAATCACGGGACCTCGTCTGCGACTTGGCGAGTGATGCGGAACCGATCGGTTTCGCACCACCTGAGTCATGACCTGACGGCTCTGACGTGCCAGAGGGCGCAGCTGACTATGTCGCGGGGTCGTTGAAGAAGGTGGTCCGTCAGCGCAGGCTTTCCAAATACGACCTGCCCCAGCAGCAAACGCTATGGAATGTTTTGCGTAGGAGGTTTTCGATGATGGAGGCGGTGTCTTCCCAGCCATCCACCGCCTGGCAAGCGACACCCATGGCGAGCACGGGGTAGTCATTGCCGTCCGCGTCAAGGCGGTCTCCGATAAACAACATGTCCTCGAGTGCGATACCGGTTGCCTCTGCGAGCTTGCCCATCCCGTAGGCCTTGTCGATGCCCCGGTGGGTGACGTCGATGGAAGTCGATCCTCCTGAGCGCACTTCGAGGTCTGGAAGGCGTGCAGCAACAGCGGCTCGTAGGGTGCTCTTCTTCGTCCCGGTGGGATCCCATGCGACCTTCGCCTGTAAGGGGGCGAATTGTCCTAGCGCTGAGAAGGTGATCTGTGATCCGCGGTCTTCGAGGATGTTCCCCCAAGGAGTATCCTCCCAGAGCTCGAGACGCTCGGCCTCTTCGCGGATGACAGAGAGTATGCGCTGCTTCTCGCTCTGAGCGAGGAAGTGTGCATAGATCTTTTCGATGCCATTGGGCCCAGGACGGTAATACTGGGTGCCGCAAGTTGGCATCAGATGAAAATGGGACATAACTTCTGGCGCGGCCGGAGGAAGGCGATCTACCACCTGGGCGCGGAACTGTTGCAATTGCCCGCCCGAGATAATGGCAACATCCGCTCGTTCCGCAAGAGCGAGCAGCAAAGTGCTCATGCGGGGCGCAATTGCGGCTTTGGACGGCGCGAGAGTATCGTCGAGATCGAAGGCAACTAGTCGCGGGAAGGTGTTTGTCACGAGACCCTAACTCTCGGGTACCGGAATGTGAGCCGCAGAATTGAATCTACTGACTTCTCCATTAGTTGAGATCTTGGAGGGCCTTTCGCGACTCTCGGCTCTTTCTGCGGTCGAGGGAGCGAGCCCAGGATGACGAAACATGCTGGTCACGATTGCTGCGTTGGCTGACCGCCCCGGGATCGTGGCGCGGCTACCTGCAACATCGTCGCACCTGTGCGGCGTGACCCGCATAGAGTCCTCTCGTCAAGAAGTGCAGGTGAGGGAGGAGCTTCGTATAGACGAGCTCCTCCCTCACTTGCATCAGACGGTGAGGGTCTGTCCGACAAGGCCGAACAGGTCGATCTCGCGCGAGGCGGGCTGTCGGTACAGTTCGGCCTTGCCCGTCGTTCCGAGCAGGTCCAGCTTGTGGGCGACGACATCTTTCAGCGCGTTCATCGCGGGGGGCTGGATGGCGTCGGGCTCGTAAAGGCTTTCGTCGCGCAGGACGTTGCGCAGCGCGTTGTGGTACGCGGACTTGAGGTCGCTGGAGATGTTGATTTTGTTGACTCCGCTGCGGGCTGCCTCGGCGATCTCGTCGTCGGGGTTGTTGGATCCTCCGTGAAGGACGAGGGGGATGCCGACGGCCTCTTTGATGCGGCGGAGTCGGTCCAGATCGAGCCTGGGGGTGACGCCGGCGGGGTAGATGCCGTGGCGGGTCCCGATGGCGATGGCGAGCGAGTCCACACCGGTTTCTTCGACGAAGGTGAGGGCGTCGCTCGGGTCGGTGTAGACGATGCCGTCTCCTGTCGTGGCGTGGTCCATGGATCCGATGGTGCCCAGTTCGCCCTCGACGGAGACGTTGACGGCGTGGGCGGTGTCAACGACTCGGCGTGTGATCTCGACGTTGACGTCGAAGGGTTCCATGGACTTGTCGATCATGACGGAGGTGAACCCGCCCTGGATGGCGGCGGCGATCTGAGAGTGGCTGGCGCCGTGATCCCAGTGGATGATGACCGGCAGCGGGGACCGGTGGATGCGCGAGCGCATGGCCTGGACGATGTCGAAGGTGAGCAGGTTGATCTCGTTGGGGTGGATCTGGGCGATGAAGGGCGCCTGCTTCTGCTCGCAGATCTCCATGATGGCGTTGAACATGTTGTATTCGGCGATGTTGAATGCGGGGATGGCGAAGTTGTGGTCGTTGGCGACGGCGAGAAGCTGGTCTCCGGTGATGAGCATGGTGTTCTTTCCTATTCGGAGTGGGTTAGCGGCGGAACACTTTTCGCAGCCAGCTTGTGGCGCGGTGGGTGTGGCGGTCGGTGAATTCGTTAGACAAGCGGAGGGCGTTCTCAGCCGGGTCTGCCCCGTTCGCGATTGCGCGGATTGTGTCGAGGGCGCGTTGCTCGGGACTGGGTGGGTTCTCGTCGCAATTGTCAGGATGTGAGGAGAAGCTCAAGCGCGGCCCGTATTCCCTTCGATGCAATGACGCGTCGCCAGCGGACAAATTCGTCGATGAACGTCTGATCAATGGCGAGCTCGGCGAAGAGTTCATCGTCGCGAACGAACGCCGATGGGTCTTTGTCCGTAGCGAGCGAGTGGATGAAATCTTTTCGGGGGTCCTCGATGACGACGGGTATGAGCGCTGCGCGTTCTGCCCAGGCGGCAATGAGTGCAGCTTGGATGGTGAACTGTCCGCCTTGGCGTCGCTGGTCCCGGATGATCGGCACGATGAAGTTGGGTGCCGAGTTAGAGGTGTTTGACGACAGTCTCGCGATTGTGTCTTTCACCCCGGGGTTGGAGAACCGCTCCAGCAAGGTGGCGCGGTATTCAGGGAGGTCAACTCCGGGTACGGGCGGGAGCGTGGGTTCAGCTTCGAACTGCTGGAACTGTGCGACCGCGGCGTGGATGAGAGGGTCGGCCATCGCTTCGTGCACGTAGTGGTATCCGATGAGGGCCCCGAAAGTTCCGATGACCTGATGGCTAGCGTTGAGCAGCCGCATCTTCATCATCTCGTAGGGGATGACGTCATCCACAAGCTGAACGCCGACTTTCTCCAGTGCGGGGCGCCCGAGGGGGAAGGTGTCTTCAAGGACCCATTGAATGAAAGATTCTGCGGGAACCGGCCATTTGTCGTCGATGCCGTAGTCGCTGGCGGTGAGGGTTCGATCTTCGTCAGACGTGACGGGGGTGATGCGGTCGACCATTGAGTTGGGGAACGCGACGTTGTTTTCGACCCAGGGGATGAAGTCGGGGTCAGCAAGGGCGAGGTACTCGAGCAGGGTGCGTTTGGTGACGTGACCGTTTCCGAGGATGTTGTCGCAGGAGGCAACCGTGTAAGCCGGGAGACCGCGGTCTCGTCGCAGTTTGAGGCTTTCGTGGAGGATTCGGAAGTGGGTCCGTGGGGTTCCTTCACCCGCAGCGTCTGCGAGGACCGCCGGGTTGTGGGTGCGGAAGGATCCGGTGGCAGGGTCGATGTTGTACCCGCCTTCGGTGACAGTCAGCGTCACGATGCGAGTGGATGGTCCGGCGAGCTTTTCCCGGAGTGTGTCGGCGTCATCGGGCACCCACAGGTATTCGGGCATGGAACCGATGACACGGGCATCGATCGTCCCGTCTGGGCTTTTCTGCAACAGGGTGTAGAGCCCGGTTTGGGTGTGGAACGTATTGCGCATGTGCTCATCGCTGGGGAGCACTCCCACTCCGCAGATGGCCCACTCGTCGGATTGACCGTCGTGTAGCAGTTGGTCTAAGTAGTACGCCTGGTGCGAGCGGTGAAAGTTGCCCACACCGAGGTGGACGATTCCTGTGGCCAGGTTGTCTCTGTTGTACGCGGGCAGCTGGGCGGTCCCGGTGTAGGACC
Organism: Microbacterium sp. 5K110; assembly: GCF_005774735.1. Lineage (GTDB taxonomy): Bacteria > Actinomycetota > Actinomycetes > Actinomycetales > Microbacteriaceae > Microbacterium. Next base: position 19,383 of record NZ_VBUM01000030.1, read on the forward strand.
CGTCGAGGATGTGGGCTATTTCGGTCACGATACGAGCTCCGTGGGGGTGGGGGTCATTTGACGGCGCCGAGCGAGAGACCGGCGACGAGGCGGTCTTGGGCGGCGAAGCCGACGATGAGGACGGGCAGAGACACGACGATGCACGCGGCGGACAGCTGCGCTAGGAACAGTCCCTGGCTGGTTACGAATCCCGCCAGGAAAACCGGCGCGGTGCCGGCAAACACGCCGGTGAGAGTGCGTGCGATGAGGAGTTCGTTCCAGCTGAAGATGATGCAGATGAACGACGTTGCGGCGATGCCGGGGGCCGCCACTGAGAGGATGACGTGCCGGATGGAGGCGAGGAGGTTGGCGCCGTCGAGTTCGGCCGCTTCGAGGATCTCGATGGGAACCTCGGCGAGAAATGAGCGCAGCATCCATACCGCGATGGGCAGGTTCATGACGGTGTACATGATGGCCAGGAAACCGATGCTGTCTAGTGCTCCGAGGCTCTTGGCCAGGAGGTACACCGGTAGCAGGCCTGCAACGGCCGGCAGGAACTTGGTGGATAGGAAGAACGACATAACGTCGTTTGCCTTCTTCACGGGCTTGATCGATGTGGCGTACGCCGCGGGAAGAGCGAAAATCAGCACGAGCACGGTGGAAAGGAGTGCGGCGATAGCGGAGTTGATGAGGGGGGCGAAGGCGCTGGCACCGCCGGTGAAGCCGAGAACGTTGGCGTAGTTCTCCAGCGTCAGCGGAGCGAACAGGTTGGGGGTGGACGTCGCCGCGGCTGTTTCGGTGTGCAGCGAGGTGAGCAAGGTCCATGCCAGCGGCAGGATGAACAACAGCCCGACAGCCCAGGCGCCGATGCCCACGAGAGGGTGGGCGTTCTTCCGGTGCAGTTTGCGTCGCGCTTTCGCGGGGACGGTGATGAGTGTGGTGCTGGTCATCGCACGTTCTCCTCAGACAGGGAGGTGAGGGAGCGCAGGAACAAGGACATGATGAGGATCGTCCCGGCCACCGTGACTACGCCCATGGCGGAGCCGACGCCGTAGTCCTGCGCTTGGAAAAAGGTTCGGTAGATCGTGTACGGCAGGTTGGCGGTGCCGAATGCGCCGGCGGTGAGAGTGAAGACGGCGTCGAAGTTCTGAAACACGTAGATCGATCCGAGCAGGGTGGACAGCTCGAGGTATCGGCGCACGTGGGGAATGGTGATGTATCGGAAGATGCGCCATCCACCTGCGCCATCGACGCGCGCAGCCTCGATGACATCCCCGGGCTGGCTTTGCAGCCCCGCAAGGATGATCAGCGTCATGAACGGGGTCCACTGCCACACGAGCACGACGACGATGGACGCGATGGGAAAGTCCGTAACCCACGACGGGCCTTGCACTTGCACTCCGACGAGGTTTCCCAGCCAGGCGATGACGCCGTTGATGAGCCCGTAGCTGGGGTTGAGGAGCAGGTGTTTCCACAGCAGTGCGGCGGCGACGGGCACGAACAGGAAGGGCGCGATGATCATCGTGCGCACGATGCCCCGACCTGCAAACCGCTGGTTGAGCAGCAGTGCGATTCCAAGGCCGAGCACGAGGCTGATCAGCACTACCGAGACGGTGATGACGAGGCTGGCTAGCACGGAGCTGAGGAGGGTGGGGTTGGTGAAAACGGTGATGTAGTTCGCGAACCAGGCGAAGCCGATTTCGTTGGGGAAAAGCGGGTTCCAGTTCATCAGCGAGACCACGAGGGTGACGAGGAAGGGAACCTGGGTGAGAGCGATGGTGAAGATGAGGGCGGGGAGCAGGGGAATACGCCGCCGCCACCCGGTGCCGCGAGCGGGGCGCTGCGGCGCGGGGTGTGCGGCAGCGGTCGTCTGCTCTGTGGTGGTGTCAAGGACCTGAGACATCTGCGGCTCCTAGAAGGGTGGGGTGGGGCCCTGCGGCCCCACCCCACGGGTGGTCACTTCTTGTATTTGTCGCCGACGGCTTGCGCCAGCGTCTGCGACTGCTGGAGAGCATCGTCGACGGAGATCTGCCCGGCGACGGCGGAGGAGATCAACTGTGCGACCTGGTCGCCGAGGTCGGGGAACTCAGGGATTCCCACGAACTGCACCCCCAGGTAAGGCCGGGGCTGCACTCCGGGGTTGGCCGGGTCGGGGGCGTTCTCGACGGAGTCCAGGTCCGCCTTCCAGAATGCAGACGCGGCGTCGGTGTACTGGGTGTTCTCGTACAGCGAGGCGCGCTTTCCTGCCGGCACCTGGGCCCAACCGAGCTCCTCACCGACGGTTTCTTCGTACTCCTTAGACGTGGCCCAGGAGATGAACTTCCACGCGGCGTCCTTCTTCTGACTGGCGTTCTGGATTGCCCATGCCCAGGTCCACAGCCATCCGCCCGAGGTGGTTTCCTCCACGGGCGCGGCGACGTATCCGACCTTGCCCTTGACGGGCGATTCGTCGGCTTCCATCGATCCGGCGATAGACGAGGCGTCGTAGAAGATGGCGCTCTGCCCCTGCTGGAAGTTGTTGATGCACTCGTTCACACCCACCTGGGCTGCGCCTTCCTCGCCGTGCTGCTGGATGAGGTCGACATAGAACTGCGTTGCTTCCTTAAACTCGGGCGCCGTCAACTGGGCGTCCCAGTTCTCGTCGAACCAGGTCCCGCCGAAGGTGTTGACCATGGTGGTGAGCACTGCGAGGTTCTGGCCCCATCCGGCGAGGCCCCGCAAGCAGATGCCCTTCGCCCCATCCGTTCCGTCGACCTTCGCTGCGAGATCAGCGATCTGCTGCCAAGTCGGGTTGGCGGGCATGGTCAGGCCGGCCTTTTCGAACAGGTCCGTGCGGTACATAACGAGGGAACCTTCGCCGAAGAACGGTTCGGCGTACAGCGTGCCGTCTTTCCCGGAGAGAGCGGAGGTGAAAGTGTCGAACACGTCGGCCTGGTCGTAGCTGTCGTCCTGGGCGACGTAGTCGGACAGCGGTGCGAGCCATCCGTTTGCGGAGAAGGTCGGTACTTCGAAGGCGCTCAAGCTGGCGACGTCGTACTGGCCGGCTTGACTGGACATCTCCTGGTACATGCGGGCGCGCATGTCGTTTTCGGGCAGGAGGGTGTAATTCACCTTGATGCCCGTCTGCTTGGTGAAGTACTCGTCGGTGAGCTTTTGAATGTTCTGCATGTGGGGCCCGTTGATGGACAGCACGTTGATCTCTTGATCACTGCTGTCCCCGCCGAGAGCCCCGGCTCCGCTGCAGCCACTCAAGACGACCGCCGTTGCGGTGAACGCGGCGGCGGCGACGCCGATTCGGGTGTGTGAACGCCTCATTGCGATTTTCCGTTCTTATGGGTTGGTGTGTGGATTGCGAGCGTGAGTATTCAGTTGCAGGTCCGTGGCGAGCAGGGCCGCCGCATCAATGAGTGCAGCGACGTCCGCAGGGGTGGGGAGGTGGCCTCGACCACCCGCGGCAGTCGCGCAAACTGCCGCGGCTGCCGACGCTGTCAAAACCGCATGCGCGATCGACGAGCCTCCCGCCACGCTCAGCGCGTAGGCGCCGTGAAACACATCTCCGCACCCGCTCGTGTCCACGGCCTCGACCGTGAAAGCTGCGGTGTGCGCGGCACCGTCGGCGGTGAGATGCCATGCGCCGCGGCTACCATCCGTGACGACGACGGCAGTGCGGTGCTTGTTCCAGAGTCCCTGGCAGATCGCTAGTTCATCCGTGAGACCGGTGACTTTTTGTCCGACCTCAAGCGGGATGACAAGGTGGGCGGCAATGTCGAACAGTTCTTCTGCGTGGGGAAAATCCAACCGCTCGATGTCTGCGACAACCGCAATGCCCGCGGCAGCAGCGGCGCGGACCAGCGGCAGACCGTGAGCTGCGGCGTATGCATCGACCAGGAGTGCGTCGACGCCGCCAAGAAGCGTCTGGAGATTTGCACCTTGTTCCGGCATGCCCAGTGGAACGTCGTCATCGAAAGCGATGAAGCGATCCCCGCCGGGCGCGATCATGATGGTCGAACGAATTGGACCGGTTTTGGCTGGCGTGGCGTGGTCGAGATCGACCCCGTGGCGGGCTAAGTCATGCGCAGACTCCCCCGGTGAGAGGTAACCCAGCCATCGTGCAGAACCGCCAAGGGTCGTGATCGCCACAAGGGCTGTCGCGACGTTTCCGCCGTGAACGACGTTCCTGCGAAGGATCTTCCCCTTGCCCTCGACGAAGCTGCGGTCCAAAAACAGCAGTTCGTCGATCGCCACTGATCCGCAGCCCGCGACCATCGGCGCCCTCTGAGTGGGCACTAGCTGTCGCCCCTGAGGTGAGACACCTCATGGCGTGCTAGCTGCTGTGCGGGGGCAGAACTTCCCATCGTTGGGCTCCTCTACGTGCGTTGCGAACTACTCTGAAACAAAAAATCTCGTAAGTCAAGTTCTTTCGATGACTTTGCTATCTCGCGTTTCCGCTGTGCTTTACTACACACATCCAAAGCTCAGCTTCGCTTTCTTTCGAAGCTCCTTCACTTCGCAGCTCTGGGCGGTAGCGTGGACGCATGCTGTCAACGGAGCGCAGGAAATGGATCCTGGACGAGATCACACGAACAGGTCAGCTGGTAACCTCCCAAGCGGCGAGCCAGCTTGGCGTCAGCGAGGTGACCATTCGCTCCGATCTGGATGATCTAGCCCGGCGGGGTCGAATCACTCGGACCCATGGCGGAGCCGTCATACCCGAGACGCGTACGGGGGTTTTCGATTTTGAGGCGCGGATGCTTCTCAACACCGAGGCGAAGCGTCAAATCGCGTTGGCTGCGCAGCCCTACGTCCACAGCAACCAGACGGTCATCTTTGACGCCGGCAGCACCGTCCTACATCTCGCTCAAGTCATGCCCGACGTGAGAGACCTGACCGTCTACACGCCCGGGATCACCACAGCCCGTCAACTTCTCGCTCTCGAGGGCATTGACGTCCGTCTCTTAGGAGGACGTTTGGACCCTCGCCGGTTGGAAACAGTCGGCAGTCCGGACGAGCAAGGGATCAAGGACGTGCTCGCGCACACGTTATTCATGGGGATTCAGGGCATCGATTCCGACCTTGACATGGTGGAGCAATCTCGTGATGTCGCCGCGGGAAAGCTGCACTACATGCGCCGCGCACGCACTGTGGTGCTGTTGATCGACTCTTCCAAGTGGAACCACGCCGCTCTCGCCAAAGTCGCGTCAGTTAATGAACTGGACATAGTCATCACCGATAGCGGCATCGATGAGAGCGTCCGGCAACGAGTCAGTGAGCTCGACCTGGACTTAGTCATCGCGTAAGGGAACCCACAAGCAACCCACGTGCAGCTGCGCCTTGTCGCGCGGCGGTCGAAGGGAGCCAATGGTGGCCACTCCCCCAAGCACCGGACTACGGCGCGGGATGCATCAAAGCGCGCGGTAGCGGCGGCAATCATCTCCAAGAGGGCTATCGCCGCGCGGGGAAAGTTCGATTGAGACCCGCACTCACGTCTGCCCTCGGCGCGGACGTACGGCGCTTGAACTACGGCCAGATCACGCCGGTCCGATCGCTGTAGCGACAGGTCAAGCTCGCTCCAAAGAACCGATGCGGCCCGTCTACACGATCGTTATCGAGTTTGCACCATTAGAACGCATGTTCGATACTGGCAGACATGCGCGACGACGGTCCCCGCTGGCACCCCCAACTGCTCGCGCGGGAAACGGCGCCGGCTCATTGGGTCATGCCGGACCCCCTGGGCAAGGCCGCCGGCACGATCGAGCTGCGCCGCACCGACGATGGGCCGCGCTACCGGGTTGAGGTAGCCGGCGAACTACTCGGCTGCGCGACGTCGCTAGAAACGGCCACGGAGAGACTGCACCGCGTCATCATTTCGGCGGGCGGCCTAGGCACTGCCCATCGCCGCGTGAAGACGTTGAGTCAGGGCAGCCATAGCTTCCGCGACATCATGTTCGCCGGTCTCGTCCGCCAAACCGTAGTGGAGCAGGTCGCGGGTCAATCGGCGCGCGATCTGCTCAAGGGTCACATCGCCGCTTTGCCCGGTCGATAGATGCGCAGTGAGATAGGCCGATACGCCGATGAGGACTTTCAAATCGACTTCGTCGACTTCGGTCTTCATTCTTTCCTCGACTCTTCGGTCGGACCTCACACGGTGCTGAGAGGAGTGGCGACCAGCGTAGTACCGGGCGTGGTGTGGCGGGCGCTGCTCTCTGTGGGTGGATGGTCGAGCCCGGAACCATGAAAGTCCCCCTCCGCCGGGGCGGCTCTTCTCGACATCCTCAAGAGTGGGATGAACCGGATCACCCGCGAGGTAGATGACACCGAGCATCACATCGCCAGTTCCGAACAGGTGGTGGAACAACGGGACGAGCAACGTGATCGAGTACTCGACGTCTCTCGCCTCTGCGGAACGAGAGTGGCCGTGATTCCCGTGCCAGCGCAGCAGCACGAGCCGTTCGCCGCGACCGGCACTGACGGGGTGTTGGTGCCGGTGCAAGGGTGGGGGAACCATCCAGAGCGTCGCTGGAGCCCTTCCGCAGCTACTCCTGAGCTCCCAACGGACCGAGGAAGGCTTCCCAGATAAGAACCCCGCCCAAACTTTCGTGTGAGCGGGGTTCGAATGCGCACCATCTGGCGGAGGGTGTGGGATTCGAACCCACGGGACATCTCTGCCCACTGGTTTTCAAGACCAGGTCCATCGGCCGCTCGGACAACCCTCCCGATCTCCCGAGTCTACCGAGGCTCGCTGCGCTGCGAACGCCCACGTCCGGGTCGACAGCCCACGATACGGCCGCCCGGAACGCAGGCGCTCGACCCGAGCATCGGCGCTCGACCCGCAATGCCGACGCCCGGCATCCGGGGCCGCACGCCGCCGGACGGGGCGAGCGTCGTTCACGGGCCTGTGGGCGACCTGTCACCTCGCGACGTTACGATCTGCCCGTGATCTGGAAGACGGCGCCCGAGACGCGGGCGGACCGGCGGGCGAGGGGGCGCGCGGCGAGTGCCGGTCGACGCGACCCCGGATTGACCTCGACACAGCCGTTCGCGCGTCATGCCGCCGCAGAGACCGCGGTGCAGAAGTGGCGACGTCAGGCCTCCGTCGTCGCGGCGATCGTCGGTGGCCCCCTTTCCGTCGTGGTCGTCGCCCTGGCGGTCACCGCCGGCGCGTTCGCGTGGCAGGCGATCCAGGTGCGCGACGACCTCGAAGGGGCACTGGATCAGGCGAAGGTGCTCGTCCGCGCCGCAGCCGGCGGCGACGTCGACGGGATCCAACGATCGGGTGCGGACATCGTCGCCCGGGCGCAGCGGGCGCACGACACCGTGCAGAACCCGCTGTGGGATCTCGCAGCGCAGATCCCGGCGGCACGGACGAACGTCCTGGCCGTGCGCACCGTCACCGACATCGCCCACACGATCACTTCGCAGTCTCTCCCGCCGATGATGACGATGATGTCCGCGTCGAGCGGTGACACCGGCGGCGGCAGTGGGATCAACCTTCGGCCGTTCCTGCACGCCGGCGCGGTCATCCCCACCGTGCTGGCCTCGTTCGACGAGGCCTCGCGCATCGCGACGAACATGGACCGGACGGGTGTCCTGCCGCAGATCTCGGCGCCCGTCGATCAGCTGGTGGGTCTGATGCAGCAGGCGACCCCCGTCCTCACGACGGTCGAGGCGCACCTCCCCGAACTGCTCCGTGCCGCGGGCGCCGAGCGTCCGATGCTCTACCAGGTGATGATCCAGACGCCCGCCGAGATCCGGGCCACCGGTGGCGGCGTCGCGCAGTGGCTGGTGCTGAGGGTCGACGACGGCAATGTCGACATGCTCAGCCTCGATACCGGCACCGACCTCATGTACGTCGACCTGCCGTCGCGGGGCTTCGACACGGTGAACGGCTCACTCATCCGGCTGCCCGCCGAGACGCGCAAGCTCTACCCGCCGGAGTTGACGAACTGGTCGTCGAACTTCACCATGACGCCGGACTTCCCGACCGCGGTCGAGCTGTTCCAAGCCACACGCACGTGGACGGACAAGCCGAAATTCGACGGCGCGTTCTCGATCGACCCGATCGTCCTGGCCCACCTCCTCGAGGCGACCGGCCCGATCACGCTCGCCTCGGGCGAGACCGTCGACGCCCAGAACGCCGGAGCCAAGCTCATGAGCGAGCCGTACGAGCGATACGGCATCGACAACGCGGCCATGGACCGCTACTTCAGCGAGATCAGCGCGGCGATGTTCTCGAAACTGACCGGCCGCCAGTGGGACATCGCCACGATGTGGGGGCAGATCGTGCGCAGCGCCGAGGAGGGGCGCATCTACGCGTGGTTCGACGACCAGGGACTGGAGGATCTCGCCCACCAGTACGGCCTCGACGGCACCCTGCCGGAGGACAACGTCGACGCCACGCAGCTCGGCATCTACTTCAACGACTACTCGATCGGCAAGCTCCAGTTCCACCTCACCTACTCGCAGCACGCGACGTGCAACGCGGATGACCGGACGATCACCGTCTCGATGGACCTGCACAGCAGCATCACGGATGCCATCACGAGCGGATACACCCTGGGTCTGCGCAACATCGAACGCGGGATCGACCTGCGGACGATGATGCTCGACGTGCTGTTCTTCGCCCCGCCGGGTGGGCGGATCCTGTCCACCGATCCCGACGAGGGTGACCGGTGGGACTCGACGTTCCACGACCGCTCCGGGTCCGACCACTCGAGCCCCGCCGTGAGCCGGACGCTGCTCCTTCCGGAGGGCCAGACGCGCACCGTGTCGTACACCGTGAAACTGCCCGACGGAGAACTCGGCCCGCTGGAGCTGCGTCACACCCCCGGCGCGAACGACACCGCCGTCACGATCGACGCGAACTGCGCCCCGCTCTTCCGGAGCCCCGAGGGGTCGGACAACATCCTGTTGTCCAAGATCGGCTGATCGGGCCCCGACGGCGTTTCCCGTTCACGCAACCGGCCACCCATGCGGACGCCCGACGGCTAGCGTCGGAGGATGACGGCGAACGGCGGGGCACTGGCATCCTTCTTCTTCCGACTCGGAAAGAAGGTGTGGGTGCGCGCCGCGCTGTTTACTCTCATCGGCATCGCGGTCGCCCTGATCGCCGGGTTCCTCGGCCCCTTCCTCCCGTTCGACGTCACGATCGACCTCGGCCAGAACGCCGTCGGCTCTCTGCTGCAGATCATCGCCACGGCGATGCTCACCGTCAGCACCTTCTCGGTGACGGCGATGGTCACGGCGTTCTCGGCGGCGACGACGACGGCCACGCCGCGATCCACTCCCCTGCTCATCGCCGACACGACGTCGCAGAACGCGGTGTCGACGTTCATCGGAGCGTTCACCTACTCGCTCGTGGGCATCGTCGCCCTCTCCACCCCGTACTACACGGAGCAGGGGCGGACGATCCTGTTCGTCGGCACGCTCGTGGTGATCGGCATCGTCGTGTTCACGCTGCTGCGGTGGATCTCGCACCTGTCCACATTCGGGCGCATGGCGGACGTCATCGACCGCGTCGAGAAAGCGGCGACCGCCGCACTCGAGATGCACGCCTCGTCGCCCACTCTCGGCGCCCGGGCGCTGACGACCGTGCCCGGGGGAACCCGAGCCGTGCTCACCGACCAGGTCGGCTACGTGACTCACGTCGACGTCCGCGCACTCCACCGGCTCGCCGAGGACCACGACGTCCGCATCTACGTCGACGCGACGCCCGGCCGGATCGCGGACGCGCGCACCCCGCTCGTCCGCGTCGCCGGGGCGGTCGACGACGACCTCGTGAAGGCGGTGCGCCGCGCCTTCCGCATCGAGAATCACCGCACCTTCGAGCAGGACCCGCGCTTCGGCGTGATCGCGCTCACCGAGATCGGCAGCCGCGCCCTGTCCCCCGCGACGAACGACCCCGGCACCGCCATCGAGGTGATCGCGGCGCTGCAACGCGTACTGACCCGGGCGATCACGATCGAGCCCGATCATGAGGTGACGTACGCGCGCGTCTTCCTGGAGCCCGCCGAACTGCGCGACCTCGTCGCCGACGCGTTCCGCCCGCTCGCCCGCGACGGCGCGCCCCACATCGAGGTGCAGGTGCGCCTGCAGAAGTGCCTCGCCTCGCTCGCGGCATCCGCTCCCCGACACGCGGAGGCTTTCCGGGATGCCGCCCGCGCGGCGTTCGAGCGCAGTCGACGCGATCTCGACCGCAACGACGTCCGTCTGCTGCGCACGTCGATGCGCGAGGCGTGGAACGAGGCCGGCTAGAGCCCGCGCAGCACCGCGGCCACGCCGCCCTCGCCGACCGAGAGACCGACCTCGCCGGCGGCTTCGTGCACCTCGGGCGGACCCTGCTGCATCGCGATCGCGCGGCCGCCGTGCGAGACGGCCCACTGCATCATCTCGATGTCGTTGCGGCCGTCGCCCATGACGAGCACGTGATCGGGCGGGATGCCGAGCCACTCCCGCACGAGCTCGAGGGCGGTGGACTTGTTCACGCCCTGGGGTGCGATGTCGAGCCACGCCGTCCAGCCGATCGCGTACGACACCTGGCTGAGCCCGATGCGCTCGACCAGCTGGAGGAAGTCCATGTCGGTCTTCTCGGGCGCGACGACCACCACGCGGCAGACGGGCTGGTGCGACAGCTCCTCGAAGGCCACCTGGTTGGCGCCCTGCAGGTTCCAGTCGTCGAGGTAGTCGGTGAAGTTGCGCTGTCCGTCGGGCAGCTCGACGAGGAAGTGCGCGTCCCCGAGGTGCTCGCCCAGCAGCGTCAGCACATCGGTCGGGTCGAACGTCTCGACGTGCGCACGCTCGTACTCGCTGGCATCCGCATCGCCCACCCGGCGCATCACGATCGCGCCGTTCGAGCACACCGCGTACTCGGGATGGATGCCGAGGCGCTCCATGACCGGGAACGTGCTGTCCCAGCTGCGACCGGTGGCCAGCATGACCTCGTGGCCGGCGTCCTGCGCGTGACGCACGGCATCCACGATCCCGGGGCTCAGCGACTCGTCCTCGAGGAGGACGGTGCCGTCGATGTCGAGGGCGATGAGCATGCGCCCCACGGGCGCGGTCCGGGCGATGTCGTCGACGACCTCTGCCGCCTCGACCTGCGGCGACGTCTCGACGTCTCCGATGCGGGGCAGGGCGGCCTCGTCGGTCACGCGATCGGCTCCATGACCTCGAGTCCACCCAGGTAGGGACGGAGCACCTCGGGCACCGTCACCGACCCGTCGGCGCGCTGGTGGGTCTCGAGGAGCGCGACGATCCACCGGGTGGTGGCGAGCGTGCCGTTGAGGGTCGCGACCGGCTGCGTCTTGCCGCCGTCGGCAGGACGGAACCGGGTGTCCAGGCGGCGCGCCTGATAGGTGGTGCAGTTCGACGTGCTCGTGAGCTCGCGGTACGCGTCCTGCGTGGGCACCCACGCCTCGATGTCGAACTTGCGCGCGGCGCTGGAACCGAGGTCGCCGGCGGCGACGTCGATCACGCGGTACGCGAGCCCGAGGTCCTGCAGCATGCCCTCCTGCATCGCGACGAGACGGTCGTGCTCGGCTTCGGCATCCGCGGGGTCGGTGTAGACGAACATCTCGAGCTTGTTGAACTGGTGCACACGGATGATGCCGCGGGTGTCCTTGCCGTACGAGCCGGCTTCGCTGCGGTAGCACGTGGACCACCCGGCGTACCGCTTGGCACCGCGCTCGAGGTCGAGGATCTCGTCCATGTGGTAGCCGGCAAGGGGCACCTCGCTCGTGCCGACGAGGTAGAGGTCTTCCTTGGGCAGGTGGTAGACCTCGTCGGCGTGCTGACCGAGGAACCCGGTGCCGCGCATGACCTCGGGGCGCACGAGCGTCGGCGGGATCATCGGGGTGAACCCGGCCTGCAGCGCCCGGTCGAGCGCCAGGGTCATGAGGGCGAGCTCGAGCCGCGCGCCGATGCCCGTGAGGAAGTAGAACCGGCTGCCCGACACCTTCGTGCCGCGCTCCATGTCGATGGCGCCGAGCTTCTCGCCGATCGCGAGGTGGTCGAGCGGCTCGAAGTCGAACGTCGGCACGTCGCCGTGCGTGCGGAGGGTGACGAAGTCCGCCTCGCCGCCGGCGGGGACGCCCTCGAGGACGATGTTCTCGATCTTCGACAGCGCCAGATCGGCGGCCTCTTCCGCGGCGGTCACGGCGTGCTGCGCGGCCTTGACCTTCTCGCTGAGCTCCTTCGCCTCGGCCACGAGTGCGGGCTTGTCATCCTTCGGGGCCTGCGCGACCTTCTTGCCGTGCGCGTTCTGCGCGGCCCGGAGCTCTTCGAACGTCGTGATCGCGGCGCGGCGATCACGATCGGCGGCGATCGCGGCGTCGACGGAGTCGGGCGACTCCCCGCGCGCGATCTGGGAGCGCTTCACCAGTTCGGGATCTTCACGCAGCAGAGTCAGGTCGATCACGCGTCCATCCTACGGTCGCCGCCTCGGGTGATTCCGCGCCTCATGAGCCGGAAGCGGTGGGATCGAGGGCCTGCGTCACGGTCAGCACATCGGCGAACTGCGCCTCGATCTCGGCGGGCCGCGCGACGGCCGCGGCATCCGCGGCTTCGACGGCCAGGGCGCGGGCTTCCAGGTCGGCATGACGCTTATCCAGATCCGCCAACCGAGCGGCGAGCACCTCCGACCACGTGCCGCTGTACGCCGAGCCGTCCGAACTGGACCATTCCACCCGAAAGCGCCCGCGTTCGACGGGGTCCATGGCGTTGTACCGATCGGCGTCGCCCTGGTAACTCTGCCGGTTCAGCTCGTACGTCTGCCGGTCGTTCTCGAGAAGGGCGTGTGCGTTCGCGGCATCCGTCGTCGTGCGCGTGAGTTCGTCGACAGCGCCCTCGTAGTCGACGATCAGCTGCTGGACCTCCGCCGTGACGCGATGCTGGACCTCGACGAGCGCGGCGCGGTCGGTGAAATACCGGGCGTACACCTCTTCGAGCTCGGGGGCGAAGCCGCCGTCCGGCCGCACCTGGGAGCCGAGGTACGCGAACAGCTCGGTATCTCGAAGCTCCTCGTGATCACCGACGGACCAGTCGATCTGCTGACGGACGGGGTCATCGGATGCGACCCGTTCGATGGCCTCGTGCAAAAGGTCCCGGACGCGCCACACCTCCCCCCTGCCGAGCCGGACGAACGCTGCGTGCAGAAGCTCGTGCGCGAGCGTCGTCACCGCGGCATCCGCCACCCGGGCGTCGGTCGGCACGAAGACGAAGATCCCCTTCGGCGTGAAACAGCCGTCGATCACGTGGTCCGCCACGGAGTCCGCTCCCCCGCAGGCGTCGCTCAGATCGTCGCCATGGGCCTCGCGCGCGCCCACTTCGGTCAGCAGCGCACGTCCGCCCTCGGAGAGGAACGCCCGATCGGCCACCGTGGAGATGTCGGCGGGCAGGGTCTTCGGTCCGGTCCACGCCGCGACCTGGTCGATGACGACCCGGTCCGCCCCGGTGCCCACCACGACCCCGGCGACCAGGAGGAGCACCGCACCACCGACCGCCGTCACGGTCCACCATCGACGGCGCCGCCGGGCTCGCGCGAGAGCCGCGAACGGCCCGTCGTCGACCGGCCGCACCGACCGCCGCGGCAGCTGTTCGAACAACGTCACGCGCGGAGAGTAGACCCGCCAGGAGAACATCCGCGGGCGGCATCCTGGACACTCCCCGTCCGGCGCATCCCGCAGCCCGCGGGTCAACCCCCGTCCGCGCGAGCAAGCCTCGTCGGCGCCGGTCCTATGGTGGATGCCATGGCCGCCCCCGAAGAACCGCGCGACGACGCGGACGCCCCCGAGAACGACGAAACCGTCTCCCCCGAGGCCGAGAAGGACCGGGCGGCCTCGGAGGGCTCGCACGAGGACTTCCACGACGCCAGCCTCAAAGAGGACGACGAGGATGACACCGTCGCCGCCGACAACGACCCCAAGAGCGCGGCCGATCCCGACGACGTCATCCATCAGCCCGGCGACGTCGAGCCCGACACCTCCGACGGGGAAGAGGGAGAGGCCCGGCGTGTCTCGCCCGACGGCGACGACGCCCCCATGGACGCCGAGCCGACATCGAAGAAGCGCGCCGCGCTGGTCTACAACCCCACCAAGGTCGACCCCGAGGTGCTGCGTCCCCGCGTGAGCGAACTCGCCGCCGCGGCGGGGTGGGCGGAACCGCTCTTCTACGAGACCACTGTCGACGACCTCGGTGACGACGCCACCCGCGCCGCCCTCGAAGAAGAGGTGGATGCCGTGCTCGTCGCCGGCGGCGACGGCACCGTCCGGGCGGTCGCCGAGGCCCTCACCTCGACCGGCATCCCTCTCACGATCGTGCCGAGCGGCACCGGCAACCTCCTCGCCCGCAACCTCAACCTTCCGCTCGACGACGCCGACACGATGATCCGCGCGACCTTCGACGGCAAGGTGCACGCCACCGACACCGGCATCGCCCGCATCCGCCGCGCCGACGGCACCGTCGAGGAGCACGGGTTCGTCGTGATGGCCGGAATGGGACTGGATGCCGCGATGATCCAGAACACCCGCCCCGAGCTGAAGAAGTCGGTGGGCTGGGTGGCGTACGTCGACGGTGCGGCGCGTTCGCTCGTCAACGCCAAGCCCTTCCGCGTCATGTACCAGCTCGACGGTCACCGCCTGCACTCCGCGAGGGTGCAGAGCGTGCTGTTCGCGAACTGCGGCGCGCTTCCCGGCGGCGTGGCCTTGATCCCCGAGGCATCCATCGCCGACGGCCTGCTCGACGTCGCCGTCATCCAGCCCACCGGGCCGCTCGGCTGGATCGGCGTGTGGCGCAAGATCTGGTGGGACAACTCGGTGCTGCGCCGTTTCCGCGCCGGCCGCCGTGTGCTCGAGCGCCGCCGCGACTCGTCGGTGCGCTACTTGCGCGGGAGCGGCATCGAGCTGGCCACCGCCCCCGCGCAGCCGATCGAGCTGGACGGCGACGAGTTCGGTGAGGCGACCCGCATCTACACGCGCATCGTCGAGGGCGGCCTCGCCGTGGTCCTCCCCACCGGCCACGACACGTCGAAGCTGTAGGGGTCGCGCGAGGCGTCCAGATCACGTGATCTGGACGAGACCACGCCTCGTGGCGCGCCGTATCGGGCGCCTTCGGCCAGATCACGTGATCTGGCGACATGCCGGAACGGCGCCGCGACGTGTCAAGCCCGGCGAGGCCGAAACCCGGCCGGATAGCGTCGGAGGATGGCTTCTCCGTCTCTCGTGTGGTTCCGCGACGACCTGCGGCTGACCGATCACCCGGCGCTGCGCGCGGCGATCGACCGGGGGGAACCGGTCATCGGTCTCTACGTCCTCGACGAGGAGTCGACGGGCGTACGGCCCCTCGGCGGGGCCGCGCGGTGGTGGCTGCACCACTCACTGGCATCCCTCGCCGAACGCCTCGGCGAGCGCGGCTCCGTGCTGGTCCTGCGGCGCGGACGCGCGGCGGAGGTCCTCCCCGCACTGATCGAGGAGACCGGGGCGGGGGCGGTGTTCTGGAATCGCCGCTACGGCGGCGCCGAGCGCGACATCGATGCCGGGATCAAGGAGAAGCTGCGCGGCGACGGGGTGACGGTCGCGTCGTTCGCTGCGAACCTGCTGTTCGAGCCGTGGACCGTGCGGACCGGCGCCGGGACGCCCTACGGCGTGTACACGCCCTACCGTCGCGCGGTCGAGAAGATGCCCGCGCCGCGCGCGCCGCTCCCCGAGGCCCGCGCGATCCCGGGGGCGTCCTCGCCGCCGGAGTCCGAGGACCTCGGCACCTGGGGTCTCCTCCCGACGAAGCCCGACTGGGCCGGCGGCCTGCGCGAGACGTGGGAGCCCGGCGAGCCGGCCGCGAAGGCGCGGCTGCGCGAGTTCCTCGACGACGACCTCGGCGACTACGCGTTCTCACGCGACGCTTTCGCGGGCGGCGCGACCTCGAACCTGTCCCCGCGGCTGCGCTGGGGCGAGATCAGCCCGTACCAGATCTGGCACGACACGATCGAGCACCGTGGGTCGGGGAAGCACGCCGAGTCGGCGACCGGTTTCCTCTCCGAGGTCATCTGGCGCGAGTTCGCCTGGCACGTGCTGTTCCACTCCCCCGATCTGGCGACCAAGAACTGGCGCGAACAGTACGATGCCTTCCCCTGGCCGCGTCTGAACCGCGCGCACCTGGAGACATGGCAGCGCGGCGAGACGGGGATCGCCGTCGTGGATGCCGGGATGAAGCAGCTCTGGCACACCGGGGTCATGCACAACCGCGTGCGCATGGTCACGGCATCCTTCCTCACCAAGAACCTGCTCATCGACTGGCGCCACGGCGAGGAGTGGTTCTGGGACTGCCTGGTCGACGCGGATGCCGCGAGCAATCCGTTCAACTGGCAGTGGGTCGCGGGATCCGGGGCGGACGCCGCCCCCTATTTCCGCGTGTTCAATCCCGACACCCAGCGCGAGAAGTTCGATCCGCACGACGAGTACATCCGACGGTGGGCGCCGGAGCACCTCGACGGCGAAGCGCCCGAGCCGATGGTCGACCTCAAAGAGACGCGGCAGCGCGCACTCGACGCGTACGACCGGGTGCGCAACGCCGGCTGAGTCGCGCGCGCACACGAAAGGGGCGCCGACCGACGTCGACGCCCCTTTTCCGGTGCGGGGATCAGCTGACGCGAGCGTCCGCGGTGGTGTCCTCGTCCTCGTCGTCGCCCGGGATGAACACGTCGACGACCGTGACGTTGATCTCGGCGACCTTCATGCCCACGAGCTCGGTGATCGCCTCGTGCACGGCGGCGCGGACGTTCGAGGCCACGCGCTGGAGCTGCTCGGGGTAGTCGACCTGGATCGCGATATCAGCGGCGACCTCGGTCTCGCCGACCTCGACGCTCACCCCCTGGGCGTAGTCCTTCGCGCCGACGGCCTGACGGATGTTGCCGAGAACCCGGGCCGCACCGCCGCCGAGAGAGTGCACGCCGGGGACCGAGGCGGCCGCGATACCGGCGACCTTGGCGATGACGGCATCCACGACGACGGTCGAGCCGCCTCCCTGGGTGGCCGAGACGGGGGTGGTG
>NZ_VBUM01000031.1 GCF_005774735.1 Microbacterium sp. 5K110
GCCGGCGTGGGTGTGGGCGTCGCCGTCGGGGTCGGGGCGGCGGGGACGGTGAACGAGAACGTGCCGTCGATGGGGTGTCCGTCGCTGGAGACGACGCGCCAGACCACGGTCACGGCACCGGATGCCGGTCCCGCCACGGCCTGTGTCACGGCCGTGCCCGCAACGGTGGGGGCGCCGTCCGTCAGGGCCGTGCCGGCCGCGTCCGTCACCTGGATGACCGTCGCACCCTCGGCATCCAGGATGTCGGCACTGAAGGTGAGGGTGATCTGCGACGGCAGGGCGTCGAGCACCGCGTCGGCGGAGGGGTCGGAGGAGACGAGTTCGTCGTGCGCGAATGCGGGGGACGCGGGGATGACGAGGGCTGCGAGCGCGATGACCGCGGCGGCGAGAACGGCGGACAGGGAGCGGCGACGCGGCGCGGAGGAGGAGGTCACCCCACCGACCCTATCGACCCGGTGCGGACGGGACCTGGGAGGGGAGATGCGCGATCCGGACTCGACACGGCCGACCCCGGGTAGATAGGTTCGAGTGTCCCCCCGTCGTACCGGTTCGCTGCCCGAACGCGGAGCCCGTCGTCGAGGGCGGATCACACGTACATCCCATGACCTTCGCGAGGGTCGATCGGCCGCTCCGGTTCGGAGGCGGTCGGCTATGGTGGAAAAGAAGGAGAAGCCGTGGACGAGACCCGCAGATTCGAGCGCGACGACATTCGGCGCGCTGCCGACGCCGCCGCTCCCGAGCGGTCGCACGACACGACCGAGACGTTCGGTCACGATGCCGATCTCTCCTTCGTCCCGTTCGGTGCCGACCTCAGCGAGACCGAGCTGGAAGCGATCGACGCCCTGCCCTCGGGGGCGGCGCTGCTGATCGTGCGCTCCGGCCCCACGACCGGCGCCCGCTACCTGCTCGACACCGACGTCACGACCGTGGGTCGACACCCCGAAGCCGACATCTTCTTCGACGACGTCACCGTCTCGCGTCGGCATGCCGAGATCACCCGCGCCGGTACGGCCTTCGAGATCGTCGACCAGCGATCCCTGAACGGCAGCTACGTCAACGGTGAGCGCGTGGACCGCTCGGCGCTGATCAACGGTGCTGAGGTGCGGATCGGCAAGTTCCGCCTCAACTTCTTCGGTTCGCCGGTCGACCTCCCGTCGGCAGAACACTGATGGCGGCAGCCCCCGCCCGCGGTCGTCCGGCGGCCTCGGGGCTGTTGAGCATCGGGCAGGTGCTCGCAAGGCTCACGCCGGAGTTCCCGGCGCTGTCCTCCAGCAAGCTGCGTTTCCTTGAGGTCCAGGGCATCGTGTCGCCCACGCGAACCGACTCGGGCTACCGCAAGTTCTCGGCCGCCGATCTGGAACGACTGCGTCTGGCGTTGACCCTCCAGCGCGATCATTACCTCCCCCTCGCCGTCATCCGCGAGTACCTCGCCGACGTCGACGCAGGTCGCAACCCTGCGCCGCCGACCTCGATGCCGTCAATGACGAGCGCGCCGCGGCGGTACCGCCGCGACGATCTGCTCTCGGCATCCGGTGCGGCCCCGCAGCTGCTCAATGACGCCATCAGCACGGGCGTGATCACCGCGGCCGAGTCGTACCCCGAGCAGACCGTGGCGCTGATGCGCACGCTCGTCGCCCTGGATCGGCACGGCATCGAGCCCCGGCACGTGCGATCGCTGCGGCAGAGCGCGCAGCGCGAGGCCTCCCTCATCGAATCGGCCCTGTCGGCGCTTCTCCGCCGCCCGGACGCCGCGTCGCGGGCACGGGCCAGCGAGCTCGCGCCCGAACTCGCGGCGCGCCTCGACGAGGTCCGCACGCTGTTCGTGCGCGAGGCCATCGACCGGATGCTGTCCTGATCGCGACACGCCGACACCCTCGGCGCGGATGTCGTTGCCGGGGGACCCTCGCTGATCTAGCGTGGAAGCAACGAGCCGATGAGGAGGGACGCGAGCATGAATGCTGGCGACGCACTCGGTGAACCCCGGTTCGCCGCCGATCTCCTCTTCACCGACGGTCTTCCCGAGATGGACGACGACACCGGCTACCGCGGCGCGGTGGCAGCGCGTGCCGCGGGCATCACGTACCGCCAGCTCGACTACTGGGCTCGTACCGAACTCGTCGTTCCCACCGTTCGCGGCGCGAGCGGGTCCGGTTCGCAGCGTCTCTACGGCTTCCGCGACATCCTCGTCCTCAAGCTCGTCAAGCGCCTGCTCGACACCGGCATCTCGCTGCAGCAGATCCGCACCGCCGTCGATCAGCTCCGCGCCGCGGGCATCCGCGACCTCGCCGGGACGACGCTCATGAGCGACGGCGCCTCGGTCTACCTGTGCACCTCGAACGACGAGGTCATCGACCTCGTCAGCCGCGGCCAGGGCGTGTTCGGCATCGCGGTCGGAAAGGTCCTGCGCGAGGTCGAGTCGACGCTCGTCGACTTCGAGACCGCGACCCCGGAGACGGTGGACGAGCTCGCCGCTCGCCGCGCCGCTCGCACGGCCTGACAGGCCCCCACAGACACGAGAACCCCGGATGCCACGGCATCCGGGGTTCTGTTTTGTCGCTCCCTCGAAGAGAAACGCCGGGAGAGTGCGTGTCTCGCCAGGAACGGCGTTTCTCGATGAGATCAGGACTGCGGTGCGTCGTTCTGCACGGGGATGCGGCCGGTGCGGACGATCCGGTCCAGCAGCGCGTCGAAATCGGCGGCGAGCTCCTGCGCGGAGTCTCCGGGCCACACGTGCAGGGGCTTCGCGGCACCCTGGGCCTGCTGGAGCGACGTGCGCTCGGGCAGCTGCGGGTTCAGGACGAGCGGCCCGAACATGTCGCGGAGCTCCTTGATGCGGAACTGGTGCTCGATCGACTGCGGACGGACGCGGTTGACCACGACGCCCAACGGCTGGAGACGGGGGGAGAGCCCGCGGCGGATCTCTTCGATCGCTCGCAGCGCCCGGTCGGCGGCGGCGACGGAGAACAGCCCCGGCTCGGTGACGACGATGACGCGGTCGCTCGCGGCCCACGCCGTGCGGGTGAGGGCGTTGAGCGACGGGGCGCAGTCGATGAGGACCAGGTCGTAGTCGGCCTCGATCGTGGCCAGGGCCTCCTCGAGCTTCCACACGTCGCGGACGCTCGGGTGCGGACCGTCGAAATTGATGGCCGAGGGGCTGCCGATGAGGACGTCGATGGTGCCGGGGTGGACCTTGGCCCACCCACTCGAGGTGATCGCCTGCCGGACGACCTTCTCTTTCGGGTTGGCAAGGACGTCGGCGATGTTGAGTCGACCGGCGACCTGGATGTCCATGCCGGTGGACACGTCGGATTGCGGGTCGAGGTCGACGACGAGAGTGCGAACGCCACGTGCGAAGGCGGCAGAAGCCAGCCCGAGCGTCACGGTCGTCTTGCCGACCCCGCCTTTGAGAGAGCTGACGGAGAGTACGTGCACGAGCGTCTACGTTACCTTCCCCTAGGCTGTGAGCACATTCAGCTCCGCCAGCTTGACGTGAGGTGCGCATGTTCTCGAAAATCCTGGTCGCCAATCGCGGAGAGATCGCCATCCGTGCTTTCCGCGCCGCCTACGAGGTCGGAGCCCGCACCGTCGCGGTCTACCCGTACGAGGACCGGGCGTCCCTGCACCGGCTGAAGGCGGACGAGGCGTACCAGATCGGCGAGCGCGGCCACCCGGTGCGGGCGTACCTCGACGTCGATGAGATCATTCGCGTCGCCCGCGAGTGCGGCGCCGACGCGATCTACCCCGGGTACGGATTCCTGTCCGAGAACCCGGAGCTGGCCGAGAAGGCCGCGGCCCACGGGATCACCTTCATCGGACCGCCGGCCGAGGTCCTCTCGATGGCGGGCAACAAGGTGACGGCGAAGGAGCACGCCATCTCGGCGGGCGTCCCGGTGCTGCGGTCGACGCCGGCCTCCGACGACGTCGAGGCCCTCGTCGCACAGGCGGAAGACATCGGCTTCCCGCTGTTCGCCAAGGCCGTCGCCGGCGGTGGCGGACGCGGCATGCGTCGCGTGGAGTCGCTCGGCGAGCTGGCCCCGGCCCTGGCCGAGGCGATGCGCGAGGCGCAGAGCGCCTTCGGCGACCCGCGCATGTTCCTCGAGCAGGCCGTGCAGCGCCCGCGGCACGTCGAGGTGCAGATCCTCGCGGATGCCACGGGCGAGACGGTCCACCTCTTCGAGCGCGACTGCTCGGTGCAACGTCGCCACCAGAAGGTCATCGAGATCGCGCCGGCCCCGAACCTCGACGACGCCGTGCGCGACGACCTGCACCGTTACGCGGTGGCCTTCGCCCGCTCGATCGGCTACCAGAACGCCGGCACGGTGGAGTTCTTGCTCGAGACCGCCGGCCCGCGGGCGGGAGAGGTCGTCTTCATCGAGATGAACCCACGCATCCAGGTCGAGCACACCGTGACCGAGGAGGTCACCGACGTCGACCTCGTGCAGTCGCAGATGCGCATCGCTGCGGGAGAGACCCTCGCCGACCTCGATCTGACGCAGGACCGGATCCGTCTGCGCGGAGCGGCCCTGCAGTGTCGCATCACGACGGAGGACCCGACGCAAGGCTTCCGACCCGACACCGGCAAGATCACGACGTACCGTTCGCCGGGCGGTGCCGGCGTCCGTCTCGACGGCGGCACCACCGCCGCGGGGTCGCAGATCAGCCCGCACTTCGACTCCATGCTGTCCAAGCTCACGTGCCGCGGCCGCGACTTCGGTGCGGCCGTCGCCCGGGCCCGGCGCGCGCTGGCGGAGTTCCGCATCCGCGGGGTCTCGACGAACATCCCGTTCCTGCAGGCCGTGCTCGACGATCCGGCATTCGTCGCCGGCGACCTGAGCACCTCGTTCATCGACGAGCGCCCCGAGCTGTTGCGCGGGCGGGAGTCCAAGGACCGCGGGACGAAGGTGCTCGCGTGGCTCGTGGACACCACCGTCAACCGGCCCCACGGCGAGAACCCCCTCTCGGTGGATCCCGGCACCAAGCTGCCGACGCTCGACCTCGGCGCTCCCGCGCCGGCAGGTTCGCGTCAGCGGCTGCAGGAGCTCGGGCCCGAGGGCTTCGCCCGGTCGCTCCGTGCGCAGACGGCGCTGGCCGTCACCGAGACCACGTTCCGTGACGCGCACCAGTCGCTCCTGGCCACGCGCGTGCGCACCCGCGACCTCGCTCGCGTCGCCCCGTACGTCGCGCGGCTCACGCCGCAGCTCCTGTCGGTCGAGGCGTGGGGCGGGGCGACCTACGACGTCGCCCTCCGCTTCCTCGGCGAGGACCCGTGGGAGCGTCTCGACGTGCTGCGTCAGGCGCTGCCGAACGTGGCGATCCAGATGCTTCTGCGCGGGCGCAACACCGTCGGCTACACCCCGTACCCGACGGAGGTGACGGATGCCTTCGTCGCCGAGGCCGCGGCATCCGGGATCGACATCTTCCGGATCTTCGACGCGCTCAACGACGTGTCGCAGATGCGGCCCGCGATCGACGCGGTGCTCGCCACGGGAACCTCGGTCGCCGAGGTCGCCGTCTGCTACACCGGCGACCTGCTCGACCCGGCCGAGGACCTCTACACGCTCGACTACTACCTGCGCCTGGCCGAGCAGATCGTCGACGCCGGGGCGCACGTGCTGGCCATCAAGGACATGGCGGGGCTCTTGCGCCCCGCGGCGGCTGCGCGACTGGTCACGGCTCTGCGTGAACGGTTCGACCTGCCCGTGCACGTCCACACCCACGACACGGCCGGCGGACAGCTCGCGACGCTGCTCGCCGCGTCCGCGGCCGGGGCGGATGCCGTCGACGCCGCCGCAGCGCCCATGTCGGGCACCACGAGCCAGCCGTCGCTCTCGGCCCTGGTGGCCGCGCTCGCGCACACCGAGCGCGACACGGGCCTCGACCTGTCGGCCGTCTCCGACCTCGAGCCGTACTGGGAGTCCGTGCGGCACCTGTACGGCCCGTTCGAGTCGGGCCTGCCCGGTCCCACGGGACGCGTCTACCACCACGAGATCCCCGGCGGGCAGCTGTCGAACCTCCGGCAGCAGGCGATCGCGCTCGGGCTCGCCGACGATTTCGAGCTCATCGAGGACATGTACGCCGCGGCGAACCGAATCCTCGGTCGTGTTCCCAAGGTGACGCCGTCATCGAAGGTCGTGGGCGATCTCGCCCTGCACCTGGCCGCGGTCAAGGCCGACCCCGTCGACTTCGAGCGCAACCCCGAGAAGTACGACGTCCCTGACTCGGTGGTGTCGTTCATGGCGGGCGAGCTCGGCGATCTGCCGGGCGGGTGGCCGGAGCCGTTCCGGACGCGGGTCCTGGCCGGTCGCGACGTCAAGATCGGCATCACCCCGCTCACCGCCGACGACACGGCCGCCCTCGCGGGTGACTCGGCGACGCGGCGTGCGCGCTTGAACTCCCTGCTCTTCCCGGCGCCGACGCGCACGTTCCTCGAGACGCGCGAGAGCTTCGGCGACCTCAGCGTCCTCGACACCGCCGACTACCTCTACGGACTTCGCGCCGGTGAGGAGCACACCGTCGAGATCGAACGGGGCGTGCAGCTCTTCGTCGGGCTGGAAGCGATCGGCGACGCCGACGACAAGGGCATGCGGACGGTCATGACGACGCTCAACGGGCAGCTGCGACCGGTGTTCGTGCGCGACCGGTCGATCGACGTCGAGGCGCGACAGGCAGAGAAAGCCGACACGTCGAAGCCCGGCCAGGTCGCCGCTCCGTTCTCGGGCGTGGTCACGCTCAAGGCCGCCGTGGGCGACCGGGTCGTCGCCGGTCAGGCGGTGGCGTCGATCGAGGCGATGAAGATGGAGGCGGCGATCACGAGCTCCGTCGACGGAGTGGTGGAACGGCTCACCGTCGGCGCTACGCAGCAGGTCGAGGCGGGCGACCTTTTGCTCGTGGTCCGTCCCTCGCAGTAGCCTGAGAGGGGGCGCTTTTCGCGTCCCCTTTTTCTTTGGAGACTGCAGTGACCCCCGACCGCACCGACGAGACCCCCGACGACGATGCCGAACACGGCGTCCTCGACCACAGCGGAACTCTCGACACGGCCAGCATCAGCATGCTCGGTGGAGACATCGCGCAGGTCAGTGTCGACCTTCCGGTGACCGATGACGACGAGGTCGACGACGACGTGGTCGAGGACGAGATGCCCGTCATCGACGCCGAATCCCGCGCTTTCGAGGTCGTCGGTATCGTGCACGTCCCCGACGTTGACGGCCCGCCGTTGCTCACCCACGTTCCCGACCCCGAGGTCGCGGCGACGACGCACGATCCCGCGCTCGAGGAGTTGCCCACCGGCGACATCATCCTCGAGCCGCACGACGACGACGTCGAGGCGGACGACATCGAGATCGACGTCCACGACGCCGAGATCGTCGCCGACGGCAACGGCGACGCGGACGGCGACGCGGATCCGGAGCCCGAGGTCGGCGAGCCGGAGGCGTTCGTCGAAGACGAGCTGCGGGATGCCGAGTCGGCCGCTGAGGCAGATGAGACCGAGGCCGAGCCGGAGGTCGTGGCGGTGTCCGTGGCCGACGCTGAGTCCGAGGATGAGCGGGAGGTCGTGGCGGTGTCCGAGGCCGACGCTGAGTCCGAGGATGAGCGGGAGGTCGTGGCGGAGCCCGAGGCCGACGCTGAGTTCGAGGATGAGCCGGAGGTCGTGGCGGTGTCCGAGGCCGACGCTGAGTTCGAGGATGAGCCCGAGGTCGTGGCGGAGCCCGTCGACGGGCAGGGCAGCGAGTCCGACGACGCCGTGGTCGAGGGGGAGACGCTCGCGGACGACGCGGGGGGAGAGGACGAGCAGACCGACCCCGAGCCGGTCGCCGCCGCCGCCGCGCCCGAAGTCGAAGCCGATGCCGATGACCTCGCCGCCGACGAGCCTCAGCCCGGGCCCGCCGACCACGTCGCTTCCGCGCACGTCGATGCCGTCACCGAACAGCGTGAGACAGCGTCGACCCCCGACGCGCCGGTGACCGAGACCGTCGCCACGGTCGTGGCCGCCGGAGGCGAATCCGGATCGCAGACCAGCGACCCCGCGACGGGCCCGGTGCCGCGCACGCGCGCCGAGCGCGCCGCGACCGGCGTGATCGGCACCGTTCCCTTGACGCGTCGCGAGGTCCAGCAGGCCGACGAGGCCGCACGTTCCGGGCGTGTCCACGCGGCGGAGCGGGTGCGCACTCCCGGTGCCGATGTCACCTTGGCATCCAAGCGCCTCGGCGAGATCGACGACACCCGCGAGAGCCCCGATCTGCTCACCGCCGACCGTCTGCTCGATCCGCGTCAGATCTCGCGTCCCGAGCCCGAGGGACTGTGGCAGCAGCTCGTGTACTCCGTCTCCCGACACCGCATCAACCTCGGCGACGGTCGCCGCGCCCGCGCGCGTAAGGACCTCGACCGCCGCATCTCCGCCCCGCTGGCGGGCGAGCCGCGCTTCGTGCCGGTCCTCTCGCGCAAGGGGGGCGTGGGCAAGACGACGATCACGTCTCTGCTGGGCATGGCCCTCGCCGATGCCCGCGATGACCGGGTCATCGCCGTCGATGCGAACCCCGACCGCGGAACGCTCGCCGATCGCGTGGGCCGCGCCAACGGGCGGACGGTCCGCGACCTCGTGCGCGCGCACGACGACGTCACCGGGTACGGCGACGTCTCGTCGATCGTGGCCCGCGATGTCACGCGGCTGGACGTCCTGGCATCCGATTCCGATCCCCGGGTCTCCGAGGCGTTCAGCGATGAGGACTATCGTCGCGTCGCCGACGTCGCCGCGCACTACTACTCGATCGTCCTCACCGACACGGGGACGGGCATCGTCCACTCGGTCATGGAGGCCACGCTCAAGCTGTCCGACGCCCTCGTCGTGGTCGCGGGCCTCTCGGTCGACGAGGCGCGGCTGGCGTCCGAGACGCTGACGTGGCTCGAGACGAACGGCTATGCCGACCGTGTGCGCAACGCGGTCGTCGTGCTGAACAACGCCCGGCCGGGAGCCCCCCTCGTGCGTGAGAGCGAGCTCGAGGCGCACTTCCGCACCCGCGTCCGCTCCGTCATCCGGATGCCCTACGACGCCCACGTCGCCGCCGGCAGCGCGATCGCGTTCCGCGACCTGCAGCCGGCCACCCGGCAGGCCGCGCGCGAACTCGCCGCCGCCGTCGTCGAGGGCCTGCGCACCCCGGCGGCCGCAGCATGACGGTCCGGCCGATCCGTCTCTTCGGCGACCCGGTCCTGCGCGCCCCCAGTGCGCCGATCGAGACGATCGACGACGGCATCCGCGCTCTCGTCCGCGATCTCCTCGACACGGTCGAGCCGCCCGGACGCGCCGGCGTCGCTGCACCGCAGATCGGTGTCGGTCTGCGTGCGTTCAGCTACAACATCGACGGGGACATCGGCTACGTCCTGAATCCCGTGCTCGTCGAGACGCGAGGCGAGCCGGAACTCGTGGGCGAGGGATGCCTCTCGGTCCCGGGGCTGTGGCACGACGCGGTGCGCTACCCGTGGGCCAAGGTCGTGGGCATCGATCTCGACGGCAACGAAGTGGTCCTCGAGGGGGAGGGGCTGCTCGCTCAGGCCCTCCAGCACGAGACCGACCACCTCGACGGCACGCTGTACCTCTCGCGGTTGCCCGCCGAGACGCGCCGCGAGGCGATGCGACAGGTCCGCGAGAGCGACTGGTTCTGACCCCACTGCCTCCCCGCGTGTCACCAGAGCAGGGGATGCAACGAGAACAGGCCGATCCGTGCGGGATCGGCCTGTTCCTGTGTCAGCCCCTGTTCTCGGAACGGGGGCTGATGGCGCTCAGGGGAGCGAGACGTTCGTGGTGTTGATCGGCACGGCGTAGATGTCCTCGATCGCCTCGGCGAAGTCGCTCACGATGATGTTCCGCTTGATGCTCATCTTGGGAGTGAGGTGCCCGCTGGCCTCGGTCCATTCGGTGGCGAGGATCGTGAACTTGCGGATCGACTCGGCGCGCGAGACGCGGGCGTTGGCCCGGTCGATCGCCGCTTGCACCTCGGCCCGCACCTTCTCGTGGGATGCCGCGTCGACGAGCGACATGTCGGCGGGCAGGCCGTTGTTGGCCAGCCACGTCGGCAGCATCTCGGGGTCGAGGGTCACCAGGGCCGAGATGAACGGCTTGTGGTCTCCGACGACGACGACCTGGCCGACGATCGGGTTGGCGCGGATGGGGTCCTCGAGCGCGGCGGGGGCGACGTTCTTCCCGCCGGCGGTCACGATGATCTCTTTCTTGCGACCCGTGATCGAGAGGAACCCGTCGGCGTCGAACGCACCGATGTCACCGGTCTTGAACCAGTCGCCGTCGAACGCCTCGGCCGTGGCCTCGGGGTTGCGCCAGTACTCGGCGAACACGTTGATGCCGCGCACCTGGATCTCGCCGTCGTCGGCGAGACGCACGCTCACGCCCGGGAGCACGGGGCCCACGGTGCCGATCTTGGACTTCGTGGCGAGGTTCACGGTGGCGGGCGCGGTGGTCTCGGTCAGGCCGTAGCCCTCGAGGATCACCACGCCGAGGCTGCGGAAGAAGTGCCCGAGGCGCGGGCCGAGGGGAGCGGACCCCGACACGGCGTATACGACGCGTCCGCCCATGGCATCCCGCAGCTTCGAATAGACCAGCTTGTCGAACAGCGCGAACTTGATCTTCAGCAGCAGCGGGATGGGCCGGCCCTGCTGCTCGCGCTCGGAGTGCTCGACGGCGGCGGCCGCGGCGGCGCGGAAGATCTTGCCCTTGCCGCCGGCCTCGGCCTTCTGCTCGGCCGAGTTGTAGACCTTCTCGAACACGCGGGGCACCGCGAGGAGGAACGTCGGGCGGAAGGAGCCCAGGGCCGGCAGCAGCTGCTTCGTGTCGGGCTGGTGACCGGTCTTCACCCCCGCATGGACGTTCAGCAGCGAGATGAAGCGGGCGAAGACGTGCGCCGTCGTGATGAACAGCAGCGTCGACGCGCCCGGGGTCTCGACGACCTCGTGCAGGGCCTTGGCGGAGTTGCGCGCCAGTTCGACGAAGTTGCCGTGGGTGAGGACGCAGCCCTTCGGGCGACCGGTCGAGCCCGACGTGTAGATGAGGGTCGCGATGTCGGAGCTGTTCGCGATCGCTCGACGCCGCGCGATCTCGGCGTCGTCCACCTCGGCGCCGCGGGCCACGAGGACGTCGAGGTCGCCGGCGTGCATCGCCCAGACCTCGCGCAGCAGCGGGAGGTCGCTGCGGACCTCGTCGAGGCGCTGTCCGTGTTCGGTGGACTCCACGATCGCGGCGATGGCGCCCGAGTCGGAGAGGATCCACGAGATCTGGGCCGGCGAACTCGTCTCGTACACCGGGACCATGACCGCGCCGGCGTAGAACAGCGCGAAGTCCACGAGGGTCCAGTCGTAAGTGGTCCGCGCGATGAACGCGACCTTCTCGCCGGGCTGGATGCCGGCGGCGACGAAGCCCTTGGCGAGGGCGATGACCTGCTGCTCGAAGTCACGAGCGGACACGTCGCGCCAGTCGGCACCGTCGGGAACCGCGAACAGCGGCCGGTCGGGCGTGGCGGACACGCGGTCGGCGAGCAGATCGGACACGTTCGCGGACGGGTCTGCGGGAACGACGGCGGGAAGGTCGAACTGGATCACGGTAACTCCTTTGGCACCGGAAAGAACGTCGATCGGTTCGTCGAGTCTAGTCGCACGTTCCGCCGCGCCTCCGAGGGGACGGCGGTGTCGGCGGCGTTCCGCGGCGATGACTAGACTGCTGCGGGCCGAGCCGCGGGGCGGGCCGGAGAGGAGCGCCGTGCGCAACGTCGGTATCGACATCGGAGGCACGAAGATCGCCGGCGGAGTCGTCGAGGAGGACGGCACGATCGTCGAGAAGCTCCGGGTGGACACCCCCATCGACCCGGCGGCTCTCGTGGACGCGGTCGTCGACATGGCCGACCATTTGCGTCGTGCGTACGACGTGCACGCCATCGGCGTCGCCGCCGCCGGTTTCATCAGCTCCGACCGCAGCACGGTCATTTACGCCCCGAACATCGACTGGCGCAACGAACCCCTGCGCGCGCGCCTCGAGGACCGTCTCGACGCGCCCGTGACGATCGAGAACGACGCCAACGCGGCGGGCTGGGGCGAGTACCGCTTCGGCGCCGGACAGGGCGTGCGCGACATGGTGATGCTGACGATGGGCACCGGCGTCGGCGGCGCCGTCGTCACCGACGGCGAGCTGTTCCGCGGCGGCCACGGCATCGGGGGTGAGCTCGGGCACATGCGCTTCGTGCGCGGCGGGCACCCCTGCGGGTGCGGGCAGAACGGATGCCTCGAGCAGTACGCCTCGGGCCGCGCGCTGCAGCGCGAGGCCAACGCCATCGCGGACGAGGGCGGCAGCGGCGCAGCTCTGGCCGCGGTGCGCGCGGAGAAGGGCGCGATCCCCGGGCCGGCGGTCTCGCGCCTCGTGCTGGCCGGCGACCCGGGCGCCATCGAGGCGCTGCGGCGCGTGGCCACGGCCCTCGGCGAGGCGTGCGGCGGGTTCCAGGCCGTCCTCGACCCCGAGTTGTTCGTGATCGGCGGGGGAGTGGCTCAGCTCGGCGCCGACCTGCTCGTTCCGGTGAAGCTCGCGTACGAGACGTCGCTTCCGGGATACGGTGAACGTCCGGTGGCGGAGTTCACCATCGCACGCTTGGGCAACGACGCCGGTCTCATCGGGGTCGCCGACCTCGCCGGGAAGGAGCGCTGACGATGTTCTACTGGCTCATGAAGTACGTGGTCATCGGGCCGGTCATCAAGGCCGTGTTCCGACCGTGGATCGTGGGTCGGCGCAACATCCCGCGGGAGGGGGCGGCGATCCTCGCCAGCAACCACCTGTCGTTCTCCGACTCGATCTTCCTCCCGCTGATGATCGACCGCCGGATGGCGTTCCTGGCCAAGAGCGACTACTTCACCGGTCGCGGGCTCAAGGGCTGGGCGACGCGGTTGTTCTTCACCGCGACGGGGCAGCTCCCCATCGACCGGTCCGGCGGCAAGGCATCCGAGGCCTCGCTCAACACGGGTCTAGGCGTCCTCGGGCGCGGGGAACTCCTCGGCATCTACCCCGAGGGCACGCGCAGCCCCGACGGGACGTTGTACCGCGGCCGCACGGGAATCGCCCGCATGGCTCTCGAGGCGCGGGTACCCGTGATCCCGGTGGTGATGGTCGACACCGGCGCCGTCATGCCGATCGGCCAGCGACTGCCGCGCGTCGGTCGCGTCGGCATCGTCATCGGCGAGCCGCTGGACTTCTCCCGCTTCGAGGGGATGGAGAGCGACCGCTACATTCTGCGCTCCGTCACCGATGAGATCATGGTCGCCCTGCAGCGGCTCGGCGAGCAGCGGTACGAGGACGTGTACGCGTCCACCGTGAAGGACCGCCTGGCCAGCGCCCAGGCGGCGAAGGCACCGTCGGCGCGCCACTAGACTTCAGGGGTGAATCAGCAGCTCCACGACCTCGACCACTGGCGGACCCTGCCCATCAAGCAGCAGCCCCAGTGGTATGACGAGGCCGCGGTGGCCGCGGCATCCGCCGAACTGGCCACCCTTCCGCCGCTCGTCTTCGCCGGCGAGGTCGACAACCTCCGTGACCGTCTGGCCCGTGCCGCGGCCGGTCAGGCGTTTCTCCTGCAGGGCGGCGACTGCGCCGAGACCTTCGCGGGCGCGACAGCCGAGCAGATCCGCAACCGCATCAAGACCGTCCTGCAGATGGCGGTCGTGCTCACCTA
The DNA here is from genome assembly GCF_005774735.1 of Microbacterium sp. 5K110. Classification (GTDB taxonomy): domain Bacteria; phylum Actinomycetota; class Actinomycetes; order Actinomycetales; family Microbacteriaceae; genus Microbacterium. The sequence continues at coordinate 13,713 of NZ_VBUM01000031.1, forward strand.
CGGGGCGTCGATGCCGGTGGTGAAGATGGGGCGTATGGCGGGTCAATTCGCCAAGCCTCGCTCGAGCGACACCGAGACCCGGGGCGACGTGACGCTGCCGGCGTACCGCGGCGACATCGTCAACGGCTACGACTTCACCGAGGAGTCCCGCAAGGCCGACCCCGCGCGTCTGCTCAAGGGCTACCACACGGCCGCCTCGACGCTGAACCTCATCCGCGCTTTCACGCAGGGCGGGTTCGCCGACCTGCGCGAGGTGCACAGCTGGAACAAGGGTTTCGCGAGCAACCCCGCCAACCAGGCGTACGAGCGCATGGCGGCCGAGATCGACCGTGCGATCAAGTTCATGGAGGCCGCGGGCGCCAACTTCGACGAGCTCACGCGCGTCGAGTTCTACACGGGCCACGAGGGACTCCTCATGGACTACGAGCGCCCCATGACCCGCATCGACTCGCGCACGGGCCTGCCCTACAACACCTCGTCGCACTTCCAGTGGATCGGTGAGCGCACGCGCGAGCTCGACGGCGCGCACGTCGACTACTTCTCGAAGATCCGCAACCCCATCGGTGTGAAGCTCGGCCCGAGCACGACGCCCGAGGCGGCGCTGGCCCTCATCGACAAGCTCGACCCCGAGCGCGAGCCGGGCCGTCTGACGTTCATCACGCGCATGGGTGCCGGCAGGATCCGCGACGCCCTGCCGCCGCTGCTCGAGGCCGTCCGCGATGCGGGCGCCACGCCGCTGTGGGTCACCGACCCGATGCACGGCAACGGCATCACGACACCGACCGGCTACAAGACGCGCCGCTTCGACGACGTCGTCGACGAGGTGCGCGGGTTCTTCGACGCGCACCGCCAGGTGGGGACGCACCCCGGTGGCATCCACGTCGAACTGACCGGCGACGACGTGACCGAGTGCCTCGGCGGATCCGAGATGATCGACGAGGCCACCCTCGCGACGCGGTACGAGAGCCTGTGCGACCCGCGCCTGAACCACCGTCAGAGCCTGGAGCTGGCGTTCCTCGTCGCCGAGGAACTCGAGAACCGCTGACGCCCGACACCGAGATGCCCGCGACCGGAAAGGTCGGGGGCATCGTCGTGTGCGCGTGCGCGAGGGCTAGAGCGTCGGCGTCAGGGTGATCGTGCTGCCCTGGGGCGCCGTGGTGCCGGCCTTGGGGTTCGTCGCGCGCACCTTGTAGATGTCCCAGTACTTGAAGCCGAGCGGCAGGGTGCCGTCGTCGATGCCGGCGTTGACCTGGAAGCCGAGTCCCTCGAGCGTGCCGACGGCGTCGCGGATCGACATCCCCACGACGTTGTCGGGGATCTGCACCGGTCGAGGTCCGATGGACACGCGGAGGGTGACGGTGTCACCGGGGCGCCAGTTGCCGCCACCGTCGCGATCGCCGATGCCGATCACCGTGCCGGAGGGCACCGAGTTGCTGTACTCCTCGGACCTGGTGGTCTGCAGCTGCACCTCGCTCAACGCCCGCTCGGCCTGGGCCGCCGTGAGGCCGGCGACGTCGGGGATCGGTCCGAGCGAGACCGTGAGCGCGGCGGAGTCGCCCTCGAGGACCGTGCAGCCCTGGGTGCAGTCGACGGCTTCGCCGCCCGCGCGCGGGGTGATGCTCGCGGACAGTACCGTGCCGGACGCGGCGTCGGTGAACTCCTGCGTCGTCCCGGACACGCCGACGAAGACGGACCCCAGGATGCCGGTGACTTCGTCGCTGCTCTTGCCGGCCAGCTCGGGGAGGTCGTGCGAGGCCGGTCCGATCGACACGAACACCGTCACCACGGTGCCCTTGTCGAGGCGGGCGTCGACATCGGGGTCGGAGCCGACGGTCGTGCCCGCGGGGATCTCTCGGTCGGTGACCTCCTGGGCCTGGGCGCTCAGCTGCCGGTCGGTCAGGAGGGCTTCGGCGTCGGCGTAGCTCATGCGCGAGACGTCGGGGACGGCCACGAGAGATCCCGGACCGGAACCGAACCACCACCCGGTGGTGGCCGCACCGGCGGCGAGCATCAGGACGAGGGCGAACAGCCAGATGCCGCGCGTCGTGCGACGACGCGTGCGCTGGCGCAGGCGCGTGGCGTTGTCGACGTCGTCGGTCGGGGCGGCGCTGACCGCGGCGGTCTGCGGAAGGATCTTCGTCAACTCGCGGGAGTCCGCGGCGCTCGCGGTGACCCCCACGGAGACCGCGCGGGCGACCTGGGGCGCCAGCCCCAACTCTTTCTCGACCTCGCGCACGCGGTCGAGCATCGCGGAGGCGTCGAGCGGCCGCTCGGCGGGCTCGCGCTCGGTGGCCCACAGCACGAGCTCGTCGAGCTGTTCGGGGACGCCGGGGTTCTTGGCGCTGGGGCGCGGCACCGAGTCGGTCGCGTGCTGATAGGCGATCTGCATCGGCTGCTCGCCCTTGTAGGGCTGCTCGCCGACGAGCATCTCGTACAGCATGATGCCGAGCGAGTAGATGTCGCTGCGGGCGTCCGCGGTGCCGCGGGTGACGAGTTCGGGCGCGAGGTACGCGATCGTGCCCATCAACTGCGCGCCGCTGGCGGTGTTGGCGGTGGTCGCCCGCGCGAGACCGAAGTCGCCGATCTTGATGCGGCCGTCCTCGGCAAGGAGCACGTTCTCGGGCTTGACGTCGCGGTGCACGATCCCGGCCCGGTGCGCCGCGGCGAGCCCCGAGAGGATGGCATCCATGATCGTCAGGGTCTGGTCGACCGTGAGGCGACGGTGCTCGCGCAGGAGTTCGCGCAACGTGATGCCGGGCAGGTACTCCATGACCAGGTAGGCCATCTCGCCGTCCTGGCCCTGGTCGAAGACGTTGACCACGTGCGGGTCGGACAGGCGGGCGGCCGAGCGCGCCTCCTGGATGAAGCGGCTCTGGAACACGGTGTCGTCGCTGAGGTGGCCGTGCATGACCTTCAAAGCGACCCGGCGTTCCAGGCGCAGGTCGGTGGCGACGTACACCGTCGCCATGCCGCCGCGCGCGATGCGCGCGCGGACCCGGTACCGGCCGTCGACGAGACGGCCGATCAGCGGGTCGGCCTGCTGACTCGTGCTCACGTGTCGAGTCTACGGAGCGCCCCCTGGGAGCCCCGGGAACGGCTCACCTTCGGGTCAGCCGAGAACGGCGATCCAGACGGATGCCGGAGACTCCCACTGCGCGTAGCGGTCGGGGTACGCCGATATCTGCACGGCCTGAGCGGCGTCGGCGTAGCCGAGACCCTCCCAGCCGGGGGTGTCGAGCAGGCCGCGGGTCGCGGAGCCGTTCGGATCGGACGCGCCGCCGTAGAACACGCGCGTGGAGCGTTCGCGGTCCATGATCTGGTCGGGGCTGCCCCATCCGGAGCTCGGGCGCTGCTGGAACAGGCCCAGCGAGTCCCGGTCGCCCCAGTCGAGGTTGCGGAGCCAGGACTCTTGCATCGCAGTGCCGAGGGCGATCGCGATCCCGCGGTCGGACACGCCGAGTTCGCGACCGATGCGGATGATCAGCCGGGCGTTCTCGCTCTGCTCCGCGTCGAGTCCGGGAGCCGTGGCGGGGCTCACGGATGCCGGTGCGGCGGCGCCCGTGCCGGCGGCGGGGATCTGCAACGTCTCGCCGGGGTAGATGATCGAGGCGCGGGTCAAGCCGTTCGCGGCGAGGACCGCGTCGAGGGAGACGCCGTTGGCCGCCGCGATCGCCGAGACGGTGTCCCCGGCGCGCACCTCGTGCGTGCGGTCGCTCGTCGCCGGTGCGGGCGCCTCGGCCGGGGGCGGCGTCGGCGCGGCCGGGACGAGGGTCAGCACTTGACCGGGCCGGATGACGCCGGAGGCGTCGAGTCCGTTCGCCGTCAGCACCGCGGCCGTGTCGAGTCCGTGCGCCCGGGCGATGGCCCAGACGGTGTCGCCGGGCTGCACCGTGTAGGACGCGGGGGCCGCAGCGACCGCGAGCACGGGGGTGCTCAGGATGCGCGGGGCGGGCGGTGTCGTCGTCAGCACCGGCGGCGCCGGGGGAGCGGCGTGCGCGGCGTTCTCACCCGAGAGGGCGAGGGCGATCGTGCCGGCCACGGCGGCGGGCCAGACGGTTCGGGCGCGAGGGCGCGCGAGAGGGGCGGGGAGTCGTCGCATGGTGGGGGATCCGTTCTTCCGACTGCCCGACACGGTCGCATGGCACGGGACGGATGTCAACGCATGAGGTGGGTGTGACGGATGTGAATGACGCGGTCGGGATGCCGACGTCCGCGGGGGATGAGATAGTGGCATCGTGACCGAGACGCCCCGCTACGCGACCGATTGGCTGACCCTTCCCGACCTCGTCGATGTCCTCGGGGAGACACTCGGGCGCGTCCGTCGCCTGCTCGACGACGGTTACCTCGTCGGCTCGCGCCGCGACGGCGTGCTGCGGGTCCCCGCGGTGTTCATCGTCGACGGTCGTCCTCTTCCGTCGCTGCGCGGCACCATCATCGTGCTGCACGACGCGGGGTTCGATCCCGATGAGACGATCGACTGGCTCCTGACGCCCGAGGAGACGATCGGGGTCGCCCCGATCGAGGCCCTGCTGGCCGGGCGCAAGAGCGAAGTACGTCGCGTCGCCGCGACTCTCGCCTGAGCGGACGCGGACCCGTCAGGACGTCCGCTGCGTGGCGGCGCGAGCGAGGGTGCGCAGTTCCTCCACGGCACCGGCGCCCAGACGTGCGCCGTCGAGCGCGATCTCGGCCCGACGTTCGTAGTCGGCGATGAGCTCCTCGGTGCGCGCGAGCGCGCCGGTCTCGACGATGGTCTGCTGCAGATCGCTGATGCGGTCGGCATCCAGTGTTCTGTCTCCCAGCATGGCGTCCAGAGCGGACCGCCGTTCCGCGGACAGGCCCTGACGGGCATAGGCGACCAAGACGGTGCGCTTGCCTTCGCGCAGGTCGTCGCCCGAGGGCTTGCCGGTCACGGCGCTGTCGCCGAAGACGCCCAGGACGTCGTCGCGCAGCTGGAACGCCATGCCGACGTCGTGCCCGAACCGCCCCAGGGCGTCGAGCTGAGCCTCATCGGCACCGGCGAGGGCCGCACCGATCTGCAACGGCTTCTGGATGCTGTAGCGCGCCGACTTGTACGAGGCCACGCGGAGGGCTCGCTCGGCGTGGGCGTCGTCGTCGTGCACGGCGTAGGCGGACTCCTCGGCGACGTCGAGGAACTGCCCGATCGTGACGTCGCGACGCATCTGCGCGTACTGCCGCCGCGTCGCACCGGCCGTCGGCAGCCCGTCGAGCGACTCCTCGAGCAGATCGTCGCTCCACGCCACGAGGAGGTCTCCCAGGAGCACGGCCGCCGACCGCCCGAAGGCTTCGGCGTCGCCCGCCCAGCCGGCGGCGAGGTGGACCGCCTCGAGGGCGCGGTGGGCGGCGGGGTTGCCGCGGCGGGTGTCGGAGTTGTCGATCAGGTCGTCGTGCACGAGAGCCGCGGCCTGGAACACCTCGAGGGACGCGGCGACCCCGATCGCGGCATCGTCGGGAGCGGCCGGACCGGAGGGCGAGAGCTCGTCGACGGCGCGGCGCCCCGACAGGAGGAAGCGTGCCCGCAGCCGTTTTCCGCCCTGCAACGATGCGGCCCCAGCGCGAGCCATCTTCTCCGCCTCGGACCCCAGGGCGGAGGCGTACGATATCTGTTCAGACACGAAGTTGTCGAGTCGCTGGGAAACAGCCTCGATCGGTTCCGGGGAGGTCGGCACGGGCCTAGCCTAGTGATCCACGCCCCGCGTAGAATCGATCGCACTGAGCAATAGAGGGGGATGCATGCCACTCTCCGAACAGGAGCAGCGCCTGCTGGACGAGATGGAGCGCCATCTCATGAGTAACGACGCCGACGTCGTCACGGCTCCGAATCGCGCGCTCAGTTATCGCAACATCGTGCTCGGCTCGATCCTCGTGCTCGCCGGTCTGGGGGCGCTCATCGCGGGCGTGTCCATCGGGTTCAACACCGGCGTCGTGGGGATCGCCGTGGGCGTGGTCGGATTCCTGCTCATGGTGGGCGGTGTCGTGTTCGCCGTGACGCCGACCCGCAATTCCTCTCGCGTCTCGACCGCGCCGCCGTCCGCTCCCTCTCGCGGTTCCCGAGCATCGGGCGGTTCGTTCATGGACCGCATGAACGAGCGCTGGGATCGCCGCAACGACGGGCGCTGACCCTCCTCCTCTCTCGAAAGACACCGGCTCCGCGGAGCCGGTGTTTTTTTGTGCCCGCGCGCTGACCGAATCCGCGTGATCGCTCACCGTGTCGATCCGACGCGCCGCGACGCGGGGGAGTGCGCCCGGATCTCGATGGCCTCCCTTTTCCTCCACCGGCGGGTCCCGTCGTGCGCGGTCGGTCGCTGCGGCCGCGGAAACACGGGAGTGTCCCGGCCGTCGCCGGAGGGAGGGCGGACTGTCCGCGCTGCGGTTCTCGCCGAGAAGATCCCGTTCTTCGATAGCAAAGTGGAGGATCGTGGAGTAAAGTGGGGGAAACTTCGCAGGCCGGACGAAGGGGGTGGACGCCCGAATGCTGCTCGGCACGCACACTCCCAAGCTCGACGACAAAGGGCGCGTCATCCTGCCCGCGAAGTTCCGTGACGATCTCGGCGCCGGCGTGGTGATCACCCGGGGGCAGGACCGCTGCCTCTACGTGTTCAGCACCGAGGAGTTCGAGCGCGTTCACGAGCGGATCCGCGAGGCGCCGCTCAGCAACAAGCAGGCCCGCGACTTCTTGCGCATGTTCCTCTCCGGGGCCAGCGCCGAGAAGCCCGATGGGCAGAACCGCATCACCGTCCCCCCGGCGCTGCGCGCCTACGCGGGACTGGACCGCGAGCTGGTCGTCACCGGCGTCGGCGCCCACGCCGAGATCTGGGACGCCACGGCCTGGAACACCTACGCCGAGAGCAACGAAGAGACGTACGCCGAGATGGAGCAGGAGGTGATCCCGGGACTGTTCTGATCGCCGGCTGTGATTCCCAGCCGCACGCCCTGACGCACTTCCCCGGCGCCAGGTCGAGCGGATGGGGATCAGAGCCCGCGACCTCGCCCCGTCATCATGGACATCCGCGACATCCACACTCCGGTTCTCCTCGAGCGCTGCGCCGAGCTGCTCGCCCCCGCCCTCCAGCGCGAGGGCGCGGTCTTCGTCGACGCGACCCTCGGCATGGGCGGCCACTCCGAGGCGTTCCTCGAGCGCTTCCCGACGGCCCGGCTGATCGGACTCGACCGCGACACCGATGCGCTGCGCATCGCGGGGGAGCGCCTCGCGCGCTTCGAGGGGCGAACCACTTTCGTGCACACGGTCTACGACGGCATCGCCGCGGCGGTGGCCTCGGCCGGCGTGCAGAAGGTCGACGGCATCCTGTTCGATCTGGGCGTCTCCTCGCTCCAGCTCGACGAGGCCTCCCGCGGCTTCGCCTACGCCCAGGACGCTCCGCTCGACATGCGCATGGACCAGACCTCCGGCGTCACCGCCGCCGACGTGCTCGCCAGCTACGGCGAGGGCGACCTGCGCCGCATCTTCGAGCGCTACGGCGAAGAGAAGCTCGCCGGACGCTACGCCCGCGCGATCATCGCGGCCCGCCAGCAGGCTCCGCTGGAGCGCTCCGGGCAGCTGGTCGAGGTGCTGCAAGCGGCGACGCCCGCGGCCGTCCTGCGCGAGCGGCACCCCGCCAAGCGCGTCTTCCAGGCGCTGCGCATCGAGGTCAACGCCGAACTGTCGGTCCTCGAACGTGCGATCCCCGCGGCGTTGTCGGTGCTCGGCGTCGGCGGCCGCATCGTCGTGCTGTCGTACCAATCGCTCGAGGACCGCCTGGTCAAGCGCGTGTTCGCCGAGGCCTCGGCATCCACCGCCCCCCGTGGGCTGCCCGTCGAGCTTCCCGAGCACGCGCCGAAGTTCCGGTTGCTCGTGCGCGGGGCCGAACTCGCCGGCGACGACGAACGCGCGGCGAACCCGCGAGCCACCCCCGTGCGACTGCGCGCGGCCGAGAGGATCCAGGAGGACGCATGAGCGCTCCCCAGCCCATCGACGCGTCCTTCCTGCCGGAGTTCCCCGTCCCGGTGCGCGAGCCGCGGCGCCTGCACGTCGTGGACGCCCCCGCCCGCCGGCGCGTGCCGCGCCGCGCGTTCGGCGTCATCGCGGTGCTGGGGGCCGTCATGATCGCGCTCGTGCAGATGGGCCTGTCGATCCTCACGACGCAGAGCTCGTTCGAGATCGCCTCGCTCACGCAGCAGCAGCGCGACCTGACGTACCAGAAGCAGATCCTCTACGACGAGGTCGCGGGCTTGAACTCGCCGCAGTACCTCGCCGCCAACGCCGCCGCACTCGGCATGGTCATCGACGAGACGCCGACGTACCTGCGCCTGAGCGACGGCGCCGTGATCGGTGCCGGGAAGCCCGCCGAGGGGGCCTCGTCGGTGGATGCCATGGGCCGGGGATCGGTGCGCAACGCCCTGATCTCGGGCGTCCCGCTGGTCACCGACCCGAAGAAGGCCGCCGAGCCCGCGCCGGCCGCCCCGGGGGGAACCGACGCCGCCGCCGGGACCACCACCGTCACGGACGGAACGACTCCGGCCACGGGTTCGGCGACACCCCCTCCGATCAGCGACGGTCTGCCGACGCCCGCGACACGATAAGCCCATGACGACGACACTCTCCCGCTCTCCGCGGCGTCGCACCGTGATCGCGCTGGCGGTCGTGCTCATCGTCCTGATCGCTTTCGTCGTCCGCCTGGTGGACATCCAGGTCGTCAACGCGCGCGAGCACGTGGACGACTCGCTGGCGATGGGCCTGCAGAACTCCCGCACCGAGTACGCCTCGCGCGGGGCGATCGTCGACGAGAACGGGGTGACGCTCGCCTCGAGCGTCCACCGCTACGACGTCGAGATCGATCCGCACCTCGCCGTCCAGGGCGTCGCCGACCGCAGCGGAGACGACGTCGACGCCACGCGGACCTGGCCCGAGATCGCCGCGCAGATCGCGGCGATCACCGGGCAGGACGCCGCCGCCGTCGAGAAGATCGTCACCGACGCGGTCGCGGAGAACCCCGACTCGCGGTGGGCGCAGATCACCAAGGACGTCTCGACCGAGCAGTACCGCGCCCTCGCAGAGCTCGGACTGCCCTTCTTGAGCTTCCCGCCGCAGGCGGGGCGCGTGTACCCGGACGGTGCCGTGGGCGGCAACCTCATCGGCTTCGTCGGCAGCGACGGCCAGGCCCTGGCGGGTCTGGAGCTGGCCGACAACGACTGCCTCTCGTCACAGAACGGCAAGGTCGTCTACCAGCAGGGCCGTGACGGCGTCGTGCTGCCGGGCACCGAGGTCGAGACCGAACCCGCGGTCGACGGCGGCACCCTGAAGCTCACGATCGACCGCGACCTGCAGTGGTACATGGGCCAGCTCATCGCCGAGCAGGTGCAGAACACCGGGTCGCTGCGCGGCACGATCACCGTCGTGGAGGCGAAGACCGGCAAGGTGCGCGCGCTGGCGGAGTACCCCACCGTCGACCCCAACGACCCCACGTCCACGCCCGCCGCCGATCGGGGCAGCAACGCCTTCTCGAGCCCCTTCGAGCCCGGGTCGACCTTCAAGGCCCTCACCGCCGCGATCGGCCTGGACAGCGGATCGTTCACCACCGACACGACGGTCACCGCGTCCTCCCGCGAAACCCTGGGCGGCGACGCGCGGGTCTCCGACTCGTTCTCGCACCCGGCGAACACCTACACGCTCACCGGTGTCCTCATCGACTCCTCGAACGTGGGTATCTCCAAGTTCGGCGAGAAGATCCCGCGGGACACCCGGTACGACTACCTGCAGAAGTTCGGGCTCGGGACCCCCAGCGCCATCGGCTTCCCGGGCGAGTCCGGCGGCATCCTTCACCCGGCCGACAAATGGGACGATCAGACGTTCTACAACACGACCTTCGGCCAGGGACTGTCGGTGACCGTTCCCCAGCTCGTCGGGGCCTACCAGACGATCGCCAACGGGGGAGTGCGGATGCCGCTCTCTCTCGTCGAGAGCTGCACGGCCGCCGACGGGACCGTCACCGATGTCCCCTCCGGCGAGGGACAGCGCGTGGTCTCGGCCGACACCGCCTCGAAGGTCTCGCTCATGCTGGAGAACGTTGCGACCCAGGGCACGCTCGCCTCGCAGGTCGCCGTGCCCGGCTACCGGGTCGCGATCAAGACCGGTACCGGTGAGAAGACCGACCCCGACACGGGCGCGTACAAGCCCGACGCGTACTTCACGACGATGATCGGCTTCGCGCCCGCAGACGACCCGCAGTACATCGTCGCGGTCAACCTCGATGAACCGCGAACGGTAAAGTCGTCTGCGGCCACGGCTCCCGCCTTCCAGAAGGCCCTCACCCAGGTGTTGAAGAACTACCGGGTGATCCCGTCCGGAACCACGACCCCCGAACTGCCCAAGTTCGGCTGAGACACCGGATGCCGGTCTCCTCCCGACACGGAAAGGGCGTCCGTACACAGCAATGATCTCCTCCAGCCTCTCCCACATCGCCGCCGTGCTCGGCGGCCGTCTGGTCCTGCGCGGCGACGACACCCCCGACACCGTCGTGGACGGTGACGTCGACACCGACTCGCGCCTCATCGAGCCCGGCGGCATCTTCGTCGCCAAACCCGGCGAGACCACCGACGGACATCTGTTCGTCCCGGCCGCGATCGAGCGCGGCGCGGCACTGGCCCTCGTCGAGCGCGAGCTCGACGACCCCGTGACCCAGATCGTCGTCGACGACGTGGTCACCGCTCTCGCCGATCTCGCCCGCGACGTCGTCGCGCGCGTGCGTGCGACGGGCGATCTGCGGATCGTCGGCATCACGGGCTCCAACGGCAAGACGACGACGAAGAACCTCCTCGCGCGCATCCTGCGGGACGAGGGCGCCACGGTCTCGCCCCGCGCCTCTTTCAACAACGAGGTCGGCGCGCCGCTCACGATGCTGCGGGTGACCGAGGACACCCGGTTCCTCGTCAGCGAGTTCGGCGCGAGTGCGCCGGGGGCGATCGCCCGCCTCGCGGGCCTGGTCACCCCCGACATCGGGGTCGTGCTCATGGTCGGCATGGCACACGCCGGCGGCTTCGGGGGCATCGAGTCGACCTTCCACGCCAAGAGCGAGCTCGTGCGCGCGACCCGCGAGGGCGGCCTCGCCGTCCTCAACGCCGACGACCCGCGCGTGTCGGCGATGGAGCCCCTCGCCCGCGAGCGCGGCCTCGACGTGCGCTGGTTCGGCCGCGGTGACCGCGCGACCGTGCGGGCCGTCGACGTCGAGGTGGCGGCATCCGGCACGCGCGCCCACCTCGTCGTCGACGGGGACGAGCACACGCTCACGCTGCGCGTTCTCGGCGAGCACCACGTCATGAACGCTCTCGCCGCGATCGCCGCGGCCACGGCGCTCGGCGTCACGGCGGCGGATGCCATCGCGCGCCTGGAGACCGTCGAGATCGCCGAGCGGTGGCGCATGCAGCCGCTCGGTTCCGACCGCGTGCGGATCATCAACGACGCGTACAACGCCAGCCCCGACTCGATGTCGGCGGCTCTGCGGACGCTCGCGCAGATCACCGGTCCCGACGAGCGCACGGTCGCGGTGCTCGGGGCGATGAGCGAGCTGGGCGAGTACGCCGACGAGGAGCACGACCGGGTCGGGCTCCTCGCGGTGCGACTGCGCATCCAGCGCATCGTCGTCGTGGGGCAGGAGGCGCGCCGCATGTACCTCGAGGCGATCGCCCAGGGCTCGTGGGACGGCGAGGCCGTCTTCTTCCCGGATGCCGACGCCGCCTACGACTACCTCGTGGGTGAGCTGCGCGACGGCGACCGCGTGCTGGTGAAGTCGTCCAACTCCGCCGGGCTGCGGTTCCTCGGCGACCGTCTGGGAGAATCGTTCGCGTGAGATCACTTCTGACATCCGCGGGGATCTCGCTCGCCTTCACCCTGTTCCTCACACCGGTGTTCCTCCGGGGGTTCCGGAAGTGGGGTTGGGGACAGGTCATCCGCACGCCCGAGAACGTGCACAACCCCTCGCACGGGGCCAAGCGCGGCACGCCCACCATGGGCGGCACGATCTTCATCGCCGGAACGATCATCGGGTACCTCATCGGCGCCTACGCCGGCAACAATCCGCCCACCGTGTCGGGTCTGCTGGTCCTGTGGCTCATGCTGGGCTTTGGTGTCGTCGGCTTCATCGACGACTACATGAAGGTCCGGTTCCAGAACAGCCTCGGCCTGTCGGGCTGGCGGAAGATCGCCGGTCAGGTGCTCGTGACGGTGCCCTTCGCGATCGTCGCCCTGAACTTCCCGAACGCGTTCGGCCAGACGCCGGCGTCGGGGTACATCTCGATCTTCCGCGACATCCAGGTGCTGTCGCTGTTCGCGCTCGGGCCGATCCTCGGGTGGCTGCTCTACCTGGCCTGGATCTCGCTCATCGGCACCGCGGCATCCAACTCGGTCAACGTCGCCGACGGTTTGGACGGTCTGGCGGCGGGATCGGGGATCTTCGTCGTCGGGGCGTACAGCCTCATGGCCTTCTGGCAGAACAAGCAGATGTGCGCGGACGTGCTCGACCCGTCGGTGCAGGCCGGATGCTACGCCGTCCGGGACCCCTTCGACCTCGCGATCGTGTCCGCCTCGTTCGTGGGCGCGCTCGTGGGCTTCCTGTGGTGGAACGCGCCGAAGGCGAAGGTCTTCATGGGCGACTGCGGGTCGATGGCGATCGGCGGCGTGATCGCCGCCCTCGCGATCCTCACCCGCACCGAGCTGCTCCTCGTGCTCATCGCCGGCGTCTACGTCATCGCGTCGGGCTCGGTGATCCTGCAGCGGGCGTACTTCAAGATCACGCGCGGCAAGCGGATGTTCCTGATGAGCCCCCTGCACCATCACCTCGAGATGCGGGGCTGGCCCGAGGTGACCATCGTCGTGCGGATGTGGATCATCGCGGGCCTGCTCGCCGTGTCGGGCGTGGGCTTCTTCTACGTGGAATGGCTGGCTCGGGTATGAGCGCCGAGCGGGTGGCATCCCTGCACAGCTGGTACGCCGAGTGGAAGGACCTCCGGGTCGCCGTTCTCGGCCTCTCGGTGACCGGCTTCTCGGCCGCGGACACCCTCGCCGAGCTCGGCGCGGACGTGCTCGTCGTCACCGAGAAGGCCGACCAGGAGTACTCCCGGCTGCTGCCGGTCATCGGCGCCGCGCTCCACGTCGGCCCGCTCGACGCCGTCCCGGCCGTGCTCAGCGACTTCGCGCCCGACGTCGTTCTCGCCTCGCCGGGCTTCCCCCCGTCGCACCCGCTCATCGCGTGGGCGCAGGCGAGCGGCATCCCGCTGTGGGGAGACGTCGAGCTGGCCTGGCGCGTGCGCGACAAGGTCGTGCGACCCGACGGGCGTCCCGCCGACTGGATCCTCATCACCGGGACCAACGGCAAGACCACCACGACGCGTCTGACCGCCGAGATGCTCGTCGCCGGTGGGCTCCGCGCCGCACCGGTCGGCAACATCGGCACCCCGGTGCTGGACGCCGTGCGCGACCCGGCCGGGTTCGACGCGCTCGTCGTCGAGCTCTCCAGCCACCAGCTCTGGTACCTCAACCTGCAGGCGGGGCCCGACGCGCTCTCTCCGCACGCCGCGGTGTGCCTGAACCTCGCCGACGACCACCTCGAGTGGCACGGGAGCTTCGCCGCCTACCGCGACGCGAAAGCCGGGGTCTACGCCCGCACCCGCGTGGCCTGCGTCTACAACAAGGCCGACGACGCCACCCGCGAGATGGTCGAGGATGCCGAGGTCGTCGAGGGCGCCCGCGCCATCGGTTTCGATCTGGGCGTCCCCGGCCCGAGCGACCTCGGCCTCGTCGACGGCATCCTCGTCGATCGCGCGTTCCTCGAGGAGCGCGCGACCTCGGCGCTCGAGCTCACGACGGTCTCGGACCTCGCGGAGCACGGATTGGCGGCCCCGCACGTGGTGTCCAACATCCTGGCGGCCAGCGCGCTGGCGCGCTCGCTCGGCGTGGCGCCCGCCGACATCCACGACGCTCTCGATCGCTTCCGCCTCGACCCCCATCGCATCCAGGTCGTCGCCGCGCACCGCGGGATCACGTGGGTCGACGATTCCAAGGCGACGAATCCGCACGCCGCGGGCTCGTCGCTGGCGGCCTACCCGGGTGCGGTGTGGGTCGTGGGTGGTCTGCTCAAGGGCGTCGACGTCGCCGAGCTCGTGCGGACGCGCGGCGCAGCCGCCCGGGCCGCGATCGTCATCGGAACCGAGCGCGGCGACATCGTGGCCGCGTTCGAGCGACACGCCCCCGCGGTTCCCCTCTTCGAGGTCGACCACACCCAGACTGAAGACGTCATGGCACGGGTCGTCGAACTGGCGGCCGACGTGGCCCGGGACGGAGACACCGTTCTCCTGGCCCCCGCGGCGGCGTCGTTCGATCAGTTCGTCTCCTACTCCGACCGGGGCGAGAGATTCGCCGAGGCGGTGCGGGCGTGGATCGCCGGCCAGGACGACGGATCGGCTCGACGGCAGGACTAGGGGGACACCGCGTGACCACCACGGCACCCCCTCCCCGTCAGGCGCCCGAGGACGAGCCCGCTCGCCGCGGGCTGTCCGCTCGCGTCTCGCTCGGCCGCGCCTTCCAGCCGGTACCCAGCGAGTTCCTTCTCATCGCCTCGGCGGCACTCCTGCTCACGGGCTTCGGCCTGGTCATGGTGCTGTCGGCGACGTCCGCGCTGGACGGCGGCCAGAACCCCTTCGACCACGTGCTGAAGCAGGGCATCTTCGCGGTCGTCGGCATCCCGTTGATGTTCGTGCTCAGCCGGGCGCCGATGCTGTTCTGGAAGCGCATCGCGTGGCCCGTGCTGATCTTCGCGACACTGTTCCAGCTGCTGGTCTATGTTCCGGGCCTGGGAATCGAGTCCTACGGCAACCGCAACTGGGTGCAGATCGCCGGGTTCCAGTTCCAGCCCGCCGAGTTCCTCAAGCTCGCCCTGGCGCTCTGGATGGCGGCGGTGCTCTACCGCAAGCGTCGGCTGCTGACGTCGTGGAAGCACGTGTTCATCCCGGTCGTGCCCGTGGCCGTGCTCGTGATCGGGACGGTGCTCGGCGGCAAGGACCTCGGCACCGTGATGATCCTGGTGCTCGTGGTGCTGGGCGCCCTGTTCTTCGCCGGGATCAAGCTGCGCATGTTCATCGTGCCCGCGGTGCTCTCGCTGGTCGTGGTGCTCGTCTCGGCGCTCGGCAGCGAGAACCGCATGGCGCGCATCGCCAGCCTCTTCGACCCCGATGACGCCTCGTGCTACTACACCTCGTGCTACCAGTCGCTGCACGGGGTGTGGGGGCTGGCCAGCGGAGGACTGCTCGGGCTCGGTCTGGGCAACTCGAAAGAGAAGTACGACTGGCTCCCCGCGGCAGCCAACGACTACATCTTCGCGATCATCGGCGAGGAGCTGGGCCTGATCGGATGCCTCGTCGTGCTGGTCCTGTTCGCGATCTTCGCCGTGGGCGCCTTCCACATCATCCGCCGCACCGACGACGCGTTCGTGCGCATCGTCGCCGGGGCGATCACGCTGTGGATCGTCGGTCAGGCACTGGTCAACGTCGGCGTCGTGCTGCGCATCTTCCCGGTCCTGGGCGTCCCGCTGCCGTTCATGTCGCAGGGCGGCACGTCGCTGCTGTCGGTGCTCATCGCGTGCGGTGTCCTGCTGTCGTGCGCCCGGACGCTCCCGGATCGTCAGCCGGTCGCGCCGGCACCCGCGCGCGTCGCGCGTCGCCGTCGCGGCTGATCCCCGCCGCGCCGGACGGGGTGCGGACCGGCGAAGCGGGGAGCCCGTGGCATCCGGTGTCGGCCGACGTGGTTAGGGTCGAGGGGTGACGACGACGCTTCTGGCCGGCGGCGGGACCGCCGGACACGTGAACCCCTTGCTCGCCGTGGCCGACGGACTCCGTGCGCGTGACGCCGGCGACGAGGTGCTGGTGCTCGGCACGCGCGAGGGTCTGGAGGCGCGCCTCGTGCCGCTGCGCGGCTACGAGCTGCTGTTCGTCGACAAGGTGCCCTTCCCGCGGCGCCCCGACCGTGCCGCCGCCGCTTTCCCGAGTCGGTTCCGGCGCGCGATCGCCCAGGTCCGCCGCATCATCCGTGAGCGCGGGGTCGACGTCGTCGTCGGTTTCGGCGGATACGCATCGGCCCCCGCCTACGTGGCGGCCCGCTGGGAACGGGTGCCGTTCGTCGTGCACGAGGCCAACGCCAAGCCGGGGCTCGCCAACGTCCTCGGTGCTCGAGCGGCGGCCGCGGTGGGCGTGGCGTTCGACGGCACGCCCTTGCGCGGTGCCCGCGTCGTGGGCATGCCCTTGCGGCGCGAGATCGTCGACCTCGACCGCGCCGCGCTGCGCGACGAGGCCGCCGCGCACTTCGGACTGGATGCCGACGCGCCGACGCTCCTCGTGTTCGGCGGGTCGCTCGGCGCTCAGCGCCTGAACGAGGCGTTCGGCGGCGCGTGGCGCGACGTGCTCGACGCCGGCTGGCAGCTGCTGCATGTGACGGGGGAGAAGTCCGACCTCGCCGACCCCGGCGTCGCGGGCTACGCCCTCGTGCGCTATGTCGACCGGATGGACCTGGCGTTCGCGCTGGCCGATGTGATCGTCTCGCGCTCCGGCGCGGCGACGGTGAGCGAGATCAGCGCGCTCGGCATCCCGGCCGTGTACGTGCCGTACGCCGTCGGTAACGGCGAGCAGAGCCTGAACGCGGCGTCGGCCGTGCGGGCGGGAGCGGCGCGGCTCATCGCGGACGCCGAGTTCACCCCCGATCGGGTGCGGAGCGAGATCGTCCCCCTGCTGCGCGACACGGGCGCGCGCGACGCCCTGCGCGCCGCCGCGGCACGGACGGGTACGCGCACCGGCACAGAGAACGTCATCGCCCTCGTGGACGCCGCGCTGGCGCGCTGACGCGGGCGCGCCGGGACCGGGCCCTCAGCCCGGCGACGTAGGATCGCAAGGTCATGATCAGACCCGATTTGAGCCTCCCCATCCCCGAGACCATCACCTCCGCGCACTTCATCGGAGTGGGTGGCTCGGGCATGTCCGGACTCGCGCGCATGTTCCTCGACCGCGGCATCCGGGTGTCGGGTTCCGACCGCGCCGACAGTGCGGCCCTCCGCGATCTCGCCGCACGCGGCGCCACGGTCCACGTCGGGCACGACGCGGCTCACCTCGGCGACGCCAACACCGTTGTGCACACCGGCGCCATCTGGCCCGAGAACCCCGAGTTCGTCACCGCGAAGGCGCGCGGACTGCACGTGATCCACCGCTCGCAGGCGCTGCACTGGCTGATCGGCGGCCGGCGCCTCGTCTCGGTTGCGGGAGCGCACGGCAAGACGACCTCGACCGGCATGATCGTGACGGCCCTGCGGGCGCTCGACGCCGACCCGACGTTCGTCAACGGCGGGGTCATCGCGGACCTCGGGGCCTCCAGCGGCACCGGCTCCGACGACCTGGTCGTCATCGAGGCCGACGAGTCCGACGGCACGTTCCTGCTCTACAACACCTCGGTCGCGCTGATCACCAACGTCGATCCCGACCACCTCGACCACTACGGTTCGCGCGACGCGTTCGACGCGGCGTTCGCCCGGTTCGCCGATCGGGCACGCGAGGCCGTCGTCGTTTCGGCCGACGACCCCGGTGCTCGCGCCGTCACCGCGCGCCTGAGCCACGCGAACGTCGTCACGTTCGGCGAAGACCCCGCCGCCGACGTGCGCTTGAGCGGCATCCGCACCGACGGGCCCGTCTCCTTCACGCTCGCCGCCGGTGATGAGAGCGTCGACGTGCGGCTCCGCGTGCCCGGAACCCACAACGCCGTCAACGCCGCCGGTGCCGTCGCCGTGCTGCGCGTGCTCGGCTACGGCCTCACCGAGGCGGCCCGGGCCGTCGAGGGCTTCGGCGGCACCGTCCGTCGCTTCGAGCTGCACGGCGTCGAGCGCGGAGTGAGCGTCTACGACGATTACGCGCACCACCCGACCGAGGTCGCGGCGGCCCTGTCGGCCGCGCGCACGGTCGTGGGCGAGGGGCGGATCATCGCCATCCAGCAGCCGCACACGTACTCCCGCACGCAGGAGATGTACCGCGAGTTCGCCGAGGTGCTCGAAGAGCTGGCCGATCACACGGTGATGCTCGACGTGTACGGCGCGCGCGAGGATCCCGTGCCCGGGGTCACCGGCGAGCTGGTGAGCGGTGCCTTCGCCGACCCGGCGCACGTGCACTACGTGCCCGATTGGCAGAGTGCGGCCGACTACACCGCGCAGATCGCCCGCCCCGGCGACTACGTCATCACGCTCGGCTGCGGCAATGTGTACCAGATCATCCCGCAGGTGCTCGAGGCGCTCTCCCGCACCGAGGCCGCGGCGGTCTAAGTCGTGCGCCGGCCCTCGCCCCTGCCTCCGTCCCCGGGAACGCCGTCGGGCGGATCGGATCCCCGACGGGGAGCCGACGAGGGTTTTCCCGTGACCGGGACGCCGCGGTCGCCCGGGGCGTCCGAGGGGGAGCCGGCCGAGGTCGTCCCGCTCCCGTTGCCCGATCGGGGCGCGGTCGGTGAGGATTCCGATCCGGATGCCGCGGACACGGGCTTGCGTGACGTGTGGCGTGCCTCCCGTGCCCGTCGCCGCGCGCTGCGTGCCGAGGTCCGTCGCTTCACGGTTCGTCAGCGTCGGCGTCGACGCGTGTGGATCGGGGCCGGCATCGCGTTCGTGGTGATGGTGCTGGGTACCGTCGGGGCGGCGTACAGCCCGTTGTTCGCGGTGGAGCGCGTCGAGGTCGTCGGCACGTCGCAGTTGGATGCCGCCACGGTCGTCGATGCGCTGAGCGGACAGGTCGGCACGCCGTTGGCGCTGGTCGACGGCAGTGCCGTCAAGGCCGCGCTCGTGCGCTTCCCGCTCGTGGAGTCGTACACGCTCGAAGCGCGTCCCCCGCACGACCTCGTCGTGCGGATCGTGGAGCGCACCCCGGTGGGCGTCGTGCAGACCCCGGCTGGATACACCCTCGTGGATGCCGCCGGCGTCGTGCTCTCGACCACCCCCGATGCGCCCGCCGGGCACCCCGTGCTGGAGATCTCCGGGGGCACGGATTCGGAGCCTTTCCGTGCCGCGGGTCGGGTCGTGCGGGCGTTGCCCGATGGCATCCGGTCGCAGGTGACGGCGGTGTCCGCGTCGACGCCCGATGACGTCACGCTGACGCTCGGGTCGACCGGGACGCGTGTGGTGTGGGGGAGTGCGGAGCGTTCCGTCGAGAAGGCGCGCGTCCTGGACCTGCTCATGCAGAAGAGCCCGCCCGATCGCACGCGCGAGTACGACGTGACCTCGCCCGAGGCGGGCGTCGTGCGCTGATCCGTCGGGCGATAACCCGACACGCCGCGTGTCGAGCGGGCAGGGCCCCCGCTGCCACTTACCTTCGAGCTAAGGAATTGCATACCGGGCAATTCTTTAACCCTCAACATGAGGTTTAGAGTTTCGGGTTCGGGGATAAACGGAGGCCGGCATGAGCCACAACCAGAACTACCTCGCCGTCATCAAGGTCGTCGGTGTGGGCGGGGGCGGCGTCAACGCCGTCAACCGCATGATCGAACTGGGCCTGCGCGGCGTGGAGTTCATCGCGATCAACACCGATGCGCAGGCGCTGCTGATGAGCGACGCCGACGTCAAGCTCGACGTCGGACGTGAGCTGACGCGCGGCCTCGGGGCCGGTGCGGATCCCGAGGTGGGCCGCCGTGCCGCCGAGGACCACGCCGAAGAGATCGAAGAGGCGCTGCGCGGAGCCGACATGGTCTTCGTGACCGCGGGCGAAGGCGGTGGCACGGGCACCGGCGGTGCTCCGGTGGTGGCCAAGATCGCCAAGTCGATCGGCGCCCTCACGATCGGTGTCGTCACCAAGCCCTTCTCGTTCGAGGGTCGCCGACGCCAGAGCCAGGCCGAGGGGGGAGTGTCCCGCCTGAAGGAAGAGGTCGACACCCTCATCGTCGTTCCCAACGACCGACTGCTCGAGATCAGCGACCGCGGCATCTCGATGATCGAGGCCTTCGCCACGGCCGACCAGGTGCTCCTGGCCGGTGTGCAGGGCATCACCGACCTCATCACCACGCCGGGTCTGATCAACCTCGACTTCGCCGACGTCAAATCGGTCATGCAGGGTGCGGGCTCGGCGCTCATGGGCATCGGTTCGGCGCGCGGTGCCGACCGGGCGATCAAGGCCGCCGAGCTGGCCGTCGAGTCGCCCCTGCTCGAAGCCTCCATCGAGGGCGCGCACGGCGTCCTGCTGTCGATCCAGGGCGGATCCAACCTCGGCATCTTCGAGATCAACGACGCTGCTCAGCTGGTGAAAGAGGCGGCGCACCCCGAGGCGAACATCATCTTCGGAACGGTCATCGACGACACCCTCGGCGACGAGGTGCGCGTCACCGTCATCGCGGCCGGTTTCGACGGGGGCGAGCCGTCGCTGCGCATCGACCCGGTCGGTGCTCAGCGTCCGGTGGCCGCGCCCGCGGTCCCGGCGATCCCCGCCGATGACGTCGCCCGAGACCTGGACGCGGCCGAGGAGCAGAAGGCCCAGTCGACCGAGCGCACTCCCGAGCCGGCGCCGGTGGCCGCGCGGGTCCCCGAGACGTCATACGACTCGGGCTTCGCCGACGACGACCTCGACGTTCCCGACTTCCTCAAGTAAGCGCGAACGACTGACGCAGCGGGTCCGGTGTCCACCGGGCCCGCTGCGTCGTCGAAGGAGCACCGCATGGATACCGCCCTCGCCGACCGCCTCGCCGCCGTGGATGCGCGCATCGCCGACGCCGCCCGCACCGCCGGGCGCGATCCGGCCGCGATCACCCGCATCGTCGTGACGAAGTTCCACCCCGTGTCGCTGATCACCGATCTGTACGCGCTCGGGGTGCGCGATGTCGGAGAGAACCGGCAGCAGGAGCTCACTGCCAAGCACGGCGAGGTCGGCGCCCTCGACGGGCTGCGGTGGCATTTCATCGGTCAGGCGCAGACCAACAAGGCCCGCGCGGTGCGCGCGGCATCCGACGCGGTCCACTCGGTCGACCGTGCGCGTATCGCGGACGCCCTGGATGCCGCGGGCGCGGGCGACGTTCTGGACGTGCTGCTGCAGGTCAACCTCACCGATGACCCCGGCCGCGGCGGCGTCGCCCCCGCCGAGGTCGAGTCCCTCGCCGCCCACGTGCGGACGCTCCCGAGCCTGCGCGTGCGCGGAGTCATGGCCGTCGCTCCGCTCGAGGAGGCCCCGGCCCGAGCCTTCGAACGCTTGCGCGCGAGTGCCGACGACGTCCGCCGTGTCGTGCCCGACGCGACGTGGATCTCGGCGGGCATGACCGGGGACTTCCCGGAAGCGATCGCGATGGGCGCGACACACCTGCGGATCGGTTCCGCAATCACGGGTCCGCGCCCCCCGCGCGACTAGCCTCGAATCAGACGAGCGAACGGAGGATGCGATGTCGAACCCGCTCAAGAAGACGATGGTGTACCTGGGCCTCGCCGACGAGGAGGAGACCTATGAGGAGACCGCCCCGCAGCCGGTCGCGCGCAAGCAGTCCGCGCAGCCTGCGCCGGTCGAGAAGGCCGCTCCCGTGACCCCGCTGCACCGCCCCGCCGTGGTGCGACAGCCGGCCGCCGGGCCGGTCAGCGAGATCCTCACGGTGCACCCCAAGCAGTACCGCGACGCGCAGACGATCGCCGAGAACTTCCGCGAGGGGATCCCGGTCATCATCAACCTGTCGCAGATGAGCGACGCCGACGCGCGCCGCCTGATCGATTTCGCGAGCGGACTGTCGCTCGGCCTCTACGGGCGCATCGAGCGGGTCACGAGCAAGGTCTTCCTGCTCTCTCCTGAGAACATCGCCGTGTCCGGCGACGGTGCGATCGCGCAGGCCGACCCCGAGGGCGCGCCCTTCGCGTCGCAGTAAGCGATCGTGGCCGTCCTGAGCCTGGTCGGCTCCATCCTCAGCGCGCTCCTGTTCGTCTACATCGTTCTGCTGCTGGCACGGTTGGTGCTCGAGTACATCCCGATGTTCAACCGTGAGTGGCGTCCGCGCGGCGCCATGCTGGTGGTGGCCGAGATCGTCTATACGGTCACCGACCCCCCTATCCGCCTACTCCGACGGGTGATTCCGCCTCTGCGGATCGGTGGCATCGCCATCGACTTCGCTTTCGCGATCACGATGTTCGCCTGCTTCCTGCTCCTCAGCGTCACACGGTCGCTCGCGGCGCTGTGACACCAGCGACAGCCGCCGCCCTTCGACACCGGAGAAGGGCGGCGGCTATGCTGTTCCGAAGCGGTGTGCCCCGGTTCGACACCCCCCAGACCCCATTCAGAGCTCTCGAAAGAGGAAACACCATGGCACTGACCCCCGATGACGTCGTCACCAAGCAGTTCCAGCACGTGCGCTTCAAGGAGGGTTTCGACCCCGACGAGGTCGACGACTTCCTCGACGAGATCGTCGTCGAGTGGCGCAAGACGATCGCTGAGAACGAGGAGCTGAAGGCCAAGCTCGCCGCCCTCGAGAGCGGTGAGGCCGCCCCCGCGACC
>NZ_VBUM01000032.1 GCF_005774735.1 Microbacterium sp. 5K110
CACGGCCGCGGAGTTTCTCGATGTCGCGGCGGTCGCGCTTGGTGGGGCGTCCCGCGCCGCGGTCGCGGACCGGAACGAACGCCATGCTCTCGCGAGGGGGCAGCGGGGGAGTGCGGTCGTCGACCGACTCGGCGACAAGGGCGGCGCCGACGCGCTTCGCGATCGTCTTCTTCACCACGAGGATGCGGTCGAAGCCCTGGATGCGCACGCGCAATTCGTCGCCCGGGCGCACCGGCTGAGCCGCCTTCGCCCGCTCGCCGTTGACCCGCACGTGACCCGCGCGGCACGCCGTGGTCGCCGCCGACCGGGTCTTGTAGACGCGCACCGCCCACAGCCACGCGTCGACGCGCGCGGTGGTCGTGGCATCCGTCATCGAGGCTCCTTCGGGGGAACCTCCATCGTAGGTGGCTGCGGAGAGGCGCCACACGCCCGGGCTGCGCTCGGTTCGCGGCGGTGTCGAGGAGGGGCTAATATAGGGGAATTGCCCGCTCGCGGGCGACGGGATGTGGCGCAGCTTGGTAGCGCACTTGACTGGGGGTCAAGGGGTCGCAGGTTCAAATCCTGTCATCCCGACAGAATAGGGCCGGAATCTCAAGGGATTCCGGCCCTTACTTATTGGTCGAGAACGCTCTTGTAGACGGTTATGTACACGTTTTCGTGGTCAGGATGTTTTCCAAGTCGTTGTCCCGCGCCGGCTCAGTTGTGCCGGCATCATGCTGGTCAGAGGCTGAAAGCTCGTGGAATCCGCCCAGGCCCGCCGGGTTCGGGCGTCGAATGACTCTATTCGCCGCCTCGGCCCACGCCTCTGCCTCCGCGCTGAGCGGTAGCCCTTCCGTGATGGATTGGCTGATGGACGGGTCAACGAGCGGCGCGTCACGGCGGAGATGGTGCTTCCGGGTCGTTTCGACTGATGTGTGCCGAAGGAACTCTCGAGCCTTGTCGTCGCCGAGTTTCGCGGCAACCCAGGTGCCGGAGGCACGAAAGGCGTGTGGGCTGACTTTGCCAGCCCGCACGGTGCCTTCGAGCGCACGCCGGAGCTGTGCCGGTGAGAGCGGACCGTCGTCGATCACGGCAAACCCCACCGGGATGCCAAGTGCTCACTGCGAATCCGTCGGAGCGTTCCGGAACGTGCTCGTAGAACGATGCTCTCGGTCTTGATCCGACGAGGCGACAGATCAACCCCTCGAAGCAGGTCGCCGTTGGTCACCCCAGTTGCGACGAAGACCGCGTCATCCGACCGCACGAGGTCGTCCTCGCTGAGGACTGTTGCTTCGGTCTGGCCAGTACGCGACACCGCCGCGCGTTCGCCATCATCGAGGGGGTGCAGCACGGTCTGCATGACGCCTCCAAGCGCTTTGACAGCGGTGGCAGCGATGACTCCTTCAGGGGTGCCTCCGATGCCGATGCAGAGGTCAACGCGTGAGTCGTCGGACGCTGCGTCGATCGCACCAGCGACGTCTCCATCGAGGAGCAGTCGCGTGGAAGCGCCGCTATGCCTGATCTCATCGATCAGCTCCTCGTGGCGAGGCCTGTCGAGCACGGCGACGCAGACGTCTGCGACCTTCTTGCCTTTAGCACGCGCGAGCTCTCGGATGTTGTCGGTAACAGGCTCCCGGATGTCGATCACGCCTCGTGCTTCGGCGCCGGCGACGATTTTCCTCATATAGAAGGTCGACGACGGGTCGAACATCGTGCCGCGCTCCGAGACGGCGAGAACGGACAATGCTCCCGGACGCCCGGCCGCGGCGAGCGAGGTTCCGTCGATCGGGTCGACGGCGATGTCGTATCGGGAACCGGTGCCGTCCCCGACGCGCTCGCCGTTGTACAGCATCGGCGCGTGGTCCTTCTCGCCCTCGCCGATCACGACCAGCCCGTCGAACCGCACGGTGCCGAGATAGCTCCGCATGGCATCGACTGCTGCGCCGTCCGCTGCATTCTTGTCGCCGCGCCCGACATGCTGGGCGGCACGGATCGCAGCAGCTTCCGTGGCGCGGACGAGCTCCATGCCGAGGTTCGGGTCGGGTCGCGTCTGGTCGTGGTCGCGGGTCATCGTTCTCCGTGGTGTGCGATCGGGAAGAGCGGTGGCTGCGGCCGAAGGGCAGCAACCTGTTCGGCGGTCAGGGGCTTGGTGGCGTGACCCTTCAGGAGCAGGAAGAGCTTGGCGGTCTCCTCGAGCTCTTCGATCGCGTCGACGGCCGACCCGAGGGAACCTGCGGCGACGATCGGGCCGTGGTTGGAGAGCAGCAGGGCGGAGCGGGTACGGGCGGCCTCTTCAGCGAGAGGGCCCAGCGTGTCGTCTCCTGGCGCGTGGTACGGCAGCAGGCGGACGGAGCCGACGCGCATGGCGAAATAGGCCGTCAAGGGCGGCAGTGCATCCTGCGGGTCGATGCCGTCCATGCAGGAGACCGCCGCGGAGAACGTCGAGTGGGTGTGGACGACGGCCATCGCCGTGGGGCGCGCTCGGTACATCGCCGCGTGCAGGAAGGCCTCTTTGGACGGGCGGGCGCCCGTGACGTGATGCCCGTGCATATCGATCACCGACAGTTCGTCGGGCTCGACGGTCCCCAGGCTCGATCCGGTGGGCGTGACCAGGATTCGCTCCCCGTCGCGAACACTGATGTTGCCGGTGCTTCCGTGAGTGAGCGAGCGTGAGAAGAGGGAGCGCGCCGCGTGCACGATCCGCTCCCTGACAGCGTCGTCGGTCATCGAACTGCCTCCTCTGCGGCACGAGCGAGAAGGTTCACGTCTCCGAAGTTCCCGGACTTCAGCAACAGCTCCAACGGCTCGTCTCCACCGGTGTGGATCCAGGGCACGCCAGGGGCGGCTTCGGCGCCGATCTGCCCGCCGGTGATTCCGAGCGCGGTCACGACAGCGCCGGAGGTCTCGCCGCCGGCGACCACGACCCGACGAACCCCACGATCCACAAGGCCTTCCGCGATCTTCCCCATCGCCGTCTCGAGGATGTCCGAGCTGCGCTGCACGCCGAGCGCATCCTGCACCCGCTTGAGCTCAGCCGGGGGCAGGGACGAGTAGATCATCGGCGCCGGGCGCTCGGGCTGCTCGTCGAACCATACGAGGGCTTGCGCGGCGAGCGCATCCGCATCGGGCGTGGCGATCGCATCGAGGCGGAAGGACGGATGCTGAGCAGCGCGGGCCGCGTCGATCTGCTCGAGCGTGCGCGCGGAACAGCTGCCCGCCAACACGGCGGTGGGTGCAGCCGGAAACGCACGAGCGGGGACGGATGCCGGGCGCCGAGCGTGCCCGAGACGACGCGCGACCGCGTGACCGAGGCCGGCAGCGATGCCCGCTGCTCCCGTGACGAGCGGATCGTCTGCGACCGCCTCGCCGATCTGCCGCAGGTCGGCGTCCGTGATCGCATCCACGACGACATAGGGGACGGCTTGGTCCACGGCATCCGCGAGTTCCGCCCGGATGCTCTCGGCTCCGCTGTGCACGTGACTCTCATCGATCAGCCCGACTCTCCGACAGGTTTGGGCGGCCAGCACGTCGGGGATGAACGAGTTCGTCATCGGCGTCAGCGGGTGGTGCCGCATGTGCGAATCCGAGAGCAGCAAGCGGTCGACGTAGAGGTGCCCCATGTACTGAGTGCGCAGGTGCTCGGGCGACGCGGGAACAAACACGGTCCGTTTCGCTTCCAGCTCGTCCATCAGCGCATCCGTGACCGGACCGATGTTGCCCGCGGCGGTGGAGTCGAACGTGGAGCAGTACTTGAAGAAGATCTGCTGCGCTCCGTGAGCGCGAAGCCATCGCACCGCGTGAAGGGACTGGCGGACGGCGTCTTCCGCCGGGATCGTCCGCGACTTGAGCGCGACGATCGCGACGTCGTGCTCGGGAAGAGCGTCGTCCGTCGGGTCGGCGAAGTGGATCACGACCCTCAGCCCTGCTCGCCGGAAGGCGACGGCGATATCGGTCGCGCCGGTGAAATCATCGGCGATTGCCCCGATCATGAGGCCTCCTCTCCCAGACGGGATCGCAGAGCGGCCACAGCCAGCTCGGGCCCTGTGAGCACCGTCAGCCCCGTGGCTTCGCGCACGCCTTCCGTAGCGTGGGCGAGCGAGTACTGGCCCAGGAGCACGGCGTCCGGCACGACGGAAACGGCAGAGACGGCGGCGACGATCCGCGCGACGAGCTCATCGATCCGGCCTCGCCGCGCCGCCTCGACCGCGCCCTCCGCGACGACGCCCGTCACCTCGACCACCCCCTGGGCGACCTCGCGCAAGCGCTGCATTGAGTCCGCCAGCGGACCCCCCGCAGAGGAGACCAGCAGCACGCGCCGGTAGCGCCCCGAGGTCGCGGCCTCGAACAGCGCGTCGTCCGGCCCAGCGACGGGAATCGACAGACGACCCTGTGCCCGATGAGCGACGGGCGCGTACATCGAGCAGGTCAGCAGGACGGCGTCGGCGCCCTCGAGACTGGCATGCTCGATCAGCCGCTCCATCCGCGCTTCCAGCGTGGCGTTGAGCCCACCCGCGTCGGCGGCGTCCTGCAGGAGACGGTCATCCAGGATGTTCCATACTTGTGCAGCACCGCCGGAAGCGGCCAGGGCCGCGTCGACGGGCGGAATCGCGGCGGGTACGGCGCTGATGAGCGCGATCAGCGGACCAGGGGACGTGTTCATCGCGCGCGTTCCTGCCACTCGGGGATCTCGCCAGGAAACAACGGCTCCGCGTACGTGTTCATCTGCGTCCCGGGCACCACGCACTCCGCGACGACCCGCTGCCAGCGGGCGTAGTGGGCCGCGCTGCGATGCTCGACCTCGAACGCCTCGCGGCTGGTGTAGATCTCGTAGAAGTAGAACGTGTTCGGCTCGGTGAGCGAGCGCTGCACGTCGAACCGAATGCAGCCCGGTTCATCCCCGAGCGTCGCGCGTGAGTTGGCGTGGATGCCGTCGATGAACTCGTCGAGCTTCTCCTCACGCACTTCCAGTCGAACCCAGACGGTGTACATCAACGGATCTCGCTTTCTCTCGTGAACTCGTGTGGTGCCAGCAGCTCCGCGAGCGCTGTCGCGGCGGCGGCTGGCGGTGCGACCACAGGATGTGGGATGCGCAGGGCGACCTGCCTCGCTGCCGGCGACAACGAGTACTGTGCGAACAGCAGCAGATCGTCTTCTCGCATCACGGGTGCGATCTCGGAGCGGACGATCTCGGCTGCTCGGGCGATGTCTCCGTCTGCGGCCGGCTCCCGGGCGTCTGGCACATGGACCGGCACGACAGTGAGGTCTCGTCCGCGCACATTGGCGGCTTCCGACAGTCGCCGGCAGGAGTCCTCAAGCGCGAGCTCGACCGAGGAGACGATGACGATGCGGCCGGCTGCCGCATCGAGCGCCTGCGTGAACGCGGCGTCATCCGAGCCCAGAACCGGCACGCCGTAGCTACCGGCTGCGAGATGGGCGTACAGCGAGCACGTGATGAGGACCGCATCGGCGCCCGCTGTCACGGCATGCTCGATGAGACGGCGCATGCGCGCCTCGAGCTGCGATGTGACCCCGCGGCGCTCGGTCGCGTCGGTGATGAGGCGGTTGTCCAAGATGTTCCAAACGACTGCGTCCGGCAGCGCTTTCTCGACGGCGCCGCTCGCCGGTGCGATCGCCGCCGGCACGCCGCTGATCAAGGCGATCAGCGGCGTGCCGGGGCGAGAGGGAGTGGTGGTCATGCGCGCTCTCACGCCGTGGTCGGCACGTCCACGCCGCCAAGCGCTTCCACCACGTTCTCAGCGAACCCGGCGGTCGAGGCCTGTCCGCCCAGGTCGCCCGTACGCGTGCTCGCGTCCGCAAGAGTCGCATCGACGGCCGCCTCGATGTCTGCTGCTGCGGCGTGGAAAGCCGCGTTGTCCGTGCGCGTTCCCCACCAGGCGAGCAGCAGCGAGGAGGAGAGGATCAGGCTCGTCGGGTTGGCGATGCCCTGCCCGGCGATGTCAGGGGCGGAGCCGTGGCCGGCGTTCGCGGCCGCGTGGTCGTCACCGACGTTCAGCGCGCCCGCGAGACCGAGGCCACCGGCCAGCGCAGCTGCCTCGTTGGAGAGGATGTCGCCGAACATGTTGGTTGTGAGCAGGACGTCGAACCGCTCCGGACGCAGATACAGGTCCGCGGCCATCGCGTCCACATCCATCTCCCGCACCTCGATTTCGGGGTATTCGGCGGCGACCTCGGCGATGCTCGACATGAACAGACCGTCCGTGACCTGCATCACGTGCCGCTTTCCGACCATCGTCACCACACCGCGGCGCGCCCGGGCGTGCTCGAACGCAACGCGAGCGATCCGCCGGGAGGCTTCCGCCGTGATCAGGCGCAACGACATTGCGGTGTCCCGGGTGGGCCGGAACTCTCCATAGCCCTCGAACAAGCTCCGGTCCGCATAGAACCCTTCGGTGTTCTCGCGGACAATGAGGACGTCCAGGCCCTCTCTACTCATCGGAACGCCGGGCCGATAGCGCGAGGGTCGTAGGTTCGCGTAGAGATCCAAGCGCTTGCGGATTGTGCCGGGGATGTTTACCCCCCCCTCGGAGACGGGCGGGTAGGCCGACATCCCGGCAGGGCCGAGAATGACGCCGTCTGCGGCGATGCACGCCTCCACGACGTCGTCGGTCAGGGTGGTGCCGTTGCGGCGCAGCGATGCGACGCCCACTTCGTGTACGTCGAACTCGAGCCCGAGTCCGTGCTTGCTGTCGGCCGCTTCCAAGACCTGCCGCGCGGCGGCGCTGATCTCGGGGCCGATGTCGTCTCCGGGAAGGAGTGCGATCTTCATGGCTGGTTTCCGATCCATGTCACAGGGAGCCTGCTGGCTCCCTTGGGTTAGAGGGAGAAGTCGACGCTCTGCTGGGCGGCGAGTTCGCGAAGGTCTGCGATGGTCTGCGGAGGCAGCTGAAGCCCGCCGGCCTCGTGGACCACGCGTTCGCTGCGGTCCTCGAGCTCTCCCGGATAGAAGACCTCGTCGACACCCGGCGCGCGCGGGACGCTCTTGGC
This sequence comes from Microbacterium sp. 5K110, assembly GCF_005774735.1. GTDB lineage: Bacteria > Actinomycetota > Actinomycetes > Actinomycetales > Microbacteriaceae > Microbacterium. The sequence continues at coordinate 6,985 of NZ_VBUM01000032.1, forward strand.
TTCGTCGACGAGCTGAGCGACACGTGCGTCGAACTCGACTCGGTCGCCCATAGCGGCCACATCGATCGCAATGAACAGGTGCCCAGCGCCTGCACGCGGGTCGGGCTCGTAGGGACCGTGCACGCCGGTCCCTGTGCGGCTGCCGGTGAGCGCACCGGAGAGAACATCCATCATGAAGGCGATTGCGTAGCCCTTGTGGCCGGCCATCGGAAGCACGATGCCGTCCACAGCCGATGCGGCGTCGGTCGTCGGCACCCCGTCCGCATCGGTGGCCCATGAGGCTGGGATCTCCTCTCCGCGCTGGCGTGCGAGGTAGATCTTGCCGCGGGCAACCGCGGTGTTGGCGATGTCCAGAACGACCACGCGGTCCCCGTACGGGGCGGCGATCGACCAGGGGTTCGTCCCGATGCGCTTCTGCTTGCCACCCCATGGCGCCATCGCCGGCGAGGCATTTGTTGTCAGGATCGCAGCGCATCCATCCTGAGCGGCTCTGCGCGTGAAGTACATGGCTGTACCGAAGTGGTTCGAGTTGCGTACACCAACTGCGCCGACGCCAAACTGCCGCGCCCGCGCAACTGCTTCCGCACGTGCACGTTCGGCCAGGACTTGGCCGATGCCGTCATGCCCGTCGAGCACGAGCAGTGCGCCGGTATCGATCACCGTCTCGGGCTGAGTTCTGGCCATCATCGCGCCCGAGAGCAGCCGCCGCATGTACCAAGGCAACCGAAGGACGCCGTGGGATTGATGGCCCCAGACGTCCGCCGCGACAAGGCTGTCCGCGACGAGATCCGCGTCCGAGGACGGAACGTCCGCACACGCGAGGATGTCTGCCACGAACCTGCGCAGCAACGACGGATCGACTCGGCGTGCGGCGAGTTCGGCCGTGGGGGAGGGCGTGGACGTCATTGGGATCGCCTTCGTGTCAAATCAGGTACACCCACAGGTATACACGATGAGGACGCGAAACGCGCAACCAGCCATCGACGGTCACGTCAGGAGACGAGGACCTCCGCGTCGGCGTGCAGTAGACGGTGGAAGATGGCCTGGTCTACGTGATGCAGGTGCCGGGTCATCGCTTCGGCCGCGCGCGTTGCCTCTCCCATGAGGATGTCCGCGCACATCTCGATGTGCTCCTCGATCGCTTCATGAAGTCTCGTCACGTCCGCGTGAGCAATGTGACGCAACCGGGCGCTGTGCGGCCGGAGATCGGTGATCGAGCGCGCGAGGTACTCGTTGGGCACGTGGGAGGCCAGCAGTCTGTCGAACTCCGCGGTCATGGCCGTGAATTCCTCCTGGAACGCCGGAGAGTACGCCTGTCCCTTCAAGCGCTCGAAGCGCTCACGCAAGCGTTCGTACGGCTCGGCCAAACTCGCATCATCTCTGAGCCGCTCGGTGACAAGCGCGATGGCCGCCGGCTCCAGAAGCCGCCGGAAGTCGAACAGGTCGCGCGCCCCGCGCAGCGAGATCCGTGACACGATCGGCGCACGTCTCGGGGCGAGTTCGATCAGTCCCTCGTTCGCGAGGCGGCGAATCGCCTCGCGAACCGGCGTGCGTGAGGCTCCGGTGTACTCCACGAGCTCGACCTCGGAAAGCACCTGGCCCGGCGGGAGGGTGCCGGTCTCGATGTCTGCGCGGAGTTGTGCGTAAGCACGCTCCGCCTTCCCCTGCCAGCCGTCCGCGTCTCTGCTCATGTCTCGATTGTAGTTTGCAACTGGGTATACCTGTGTGTATAACAGTCGAAGCGTCGCCGTCCGGCGTACGCTCCCCTCGTCCCTGGTGAGGAGCAATGATGCTCGTAGTTCTCGGCTTCGCGATGATCGCTTTGTTCATGTACCTGGTGATGGCGAAACGGGCGACGCCCATCGCCACGCTCATCCTGATCCCCGTGATCTTCGGTCTCTTCACAGGCGCGGGGCTCGGGCTGAGCGACATGATCATCGAATCGTTCCTGAATCTGGCTCCGACCGCCGGGCTGCTGTTCTTCGCGATCATGTTCTTCGGCACGATGATCGACGTCGGCCTGTTCGACCCGCTGATCCGGCTGATCCTGCGCTTCGTCGGGAATCACCCGACCCGGCTGGTGGTCGGGACGGCGCTGCTGACTTCCATCGTCTCCCTGGACGGCGACGGGTCCACGACCTTCATCATCGTCACGTCGGCGTTCCTGCCGATCTACCTGCGGTTGGGGATGAGCCCGGTCGTCCTCACCGTCATCGCAGCAATGTCCAACGGCGTTCTCAACACCGTGCCGTGGGGCGGCTCCACCGCCCGTGCCGCCGCGTCTCTCAACGTCTCGCCGATCGACATCTTCGTCCCGATGATCCCGTCGATCGTTGCCGGTCTCCTCAGCGTCATGGTGATGGCCTGGCTACTCGGACGGAGCGAGACTAAGCGCATCGGCGAACTGCGCATGACCGACTCACCCGGGTTTCTCAAGAAGGCCGCCGTCGTGGGCGAAGAGCTGGTCTCCAGCGCCACCCGACGGACGACGCAGCAGTCCGCGGCGGGCGTCGACCCGCTCGCCCTGACAAACAACTTCGCCGTGCCCGTCTCCGACACCGGCACGCACCTGCTCGAGCGCCCCAAGGCCCGCCCGCGCCTGGTCTGGTTCAACCTGCTCCTTACGCTCGCGGTCATGGTGATCCTCGTCATGGACGTCACCGAGCCCGTGGTCATTTTCATGCTCGCCGCGGCCATCGCGCTCGTCGTCAACTTCCCGCGACTCGAGGAGCAGGCAGACCAGATCAAGGCGCACGCCTCGTCGATCATCTCGGTCGTCGGCATGGTCTTCGCCGCCTCCGTGCTCACCGGCGTGATGAGCGGGACCGGCATGGTCGAGGCGATGGCTGGGTGGCTCGTCAGCATCATCCCGCCGGCGCTCGGACCGTTCATGGCCACCATCGCGGGCATCCTCAGCATCCCGCTGACCTTCATCCTCACCAATGACGCGTTCTACTTCGGCGTGCTGCCGATCCTCGCCGAGACCGCTACGCACTTCGGCATCGAGCCGGTCGAGATGGCGCGGGCGTCGCTGGTCGGGCAGTCTCTGCACCAGTCCAGCCCCCTCGTCGCCTCGTTCCTCCTGCTGATCGGCCTGGCCAACGTGAATCTGGGCGACCACTTCAAGAAGGTGATCTGGCGCGGCGCCATTGTCGCCCTCGTCATGCTCGCCGTTGGCGGACTGTTCGCCTACCCGCTGTTCTGACTGCTGCCAAGGAGACAACTCGATGATCGCCAGCATCAACCCCGCTACCGGGGAGACCGTCGCCACCTTCACCGCGCACTCCGGGGAGGAGGTGGATCAGAAGCTCGACGACGCCGTGGCGGCCCAGCGCAGGTGGCGCCGCACACCGGTGGACGAGCGCACCGCGCTGCTGCGTCGCATCGCGACAGTGCTCCGTGACGGCTCCGATGAGTACGCACGGGTCATCACCACCGAGATGGGCAAGCCCATCACGGAGGCGCGTGCGGAGATTGAGAAGTGCGCGCGGACGCTCGAGTACTACGCGGACAACGCTCCGGCCTTCCTCGCCCCCGAACGTGTCGAATCCGATGCCGCCGAGAGCGGGATCGTCTTCGAACCGCTCGGCGTGGTACTCGCGATCATGCCCTGGAACTACCCGTTCTGGCAGTTCTTCCGCTTCGCCGCCCCCGCCCTGGCCGCGGGAAACGCGCCACTGCTGAAGCACGCCAACAACGTCCCCCAGGCCGCCCTCGCCATGGAGGAGGTCGTCCGCAAGGCCGGCGCCCCGGACGGGCTGTGCACAACCCTACTGATCGACTCCGACCGTGTCGCCGGGCTCATCGCCGACGACCGGGTCGCGGCCGTGACCCTCACGGGCTCGACGCAGGTCGGCAGGATCGTCGCCTCGCAGGCGGGGAAGGCTCTGAAGAAGCAGGTGCTCGAACTGGGCGGCTCCGACCCGTTCATCGTCCTGGCTGACGCTGACGTTGAGGAAGCCGCCCAGGCAGCGGTCAAGGCCCGATTCACGAATGTCGGACAAAGCTGCGTCAACGCCAAGCGCTTCATCGTCGACGAGGCCGTCGCGGACCGGTTCGTGGAAGCGTTCGTGGAGCGCACTCATGCTCTGACGGTGGGAGATCCGTTGGATCCGGGCACCGACATCGGTCCGATGGCCCGCGCGAACCTGCGTGACGAGCTGCACGCGCAGGTGGAACGCACGCTGGCCTCCGGGAAGGCCGTGCTCCTCACCGGCGGGGCGCCGGTCGGCGGCCACGGCTTCTTCTACCCGCCCACGGTGCTCGACCACGTCACACCGGGAGATGCGGCATTCGACGAAGAGACCTTTGGCCCGGTCGCGGCGATCATTCGCGCCCGCGACACCGACCACGCGATCGCGCTCGCCAACGACACCGAGTACGGTCTCGGCGCAGCGCTGTGGACGACGGACCTGCAGGCCGCGCGGGAGCTGACCCGGCTCATCGACGCCGGCGCGGTGTTCGTCAACGGTGTCGTCGCCTCCGACCCGCGGCTCCCCTTCGGGGGCATCAAGGCCTCCGGCTACGGCCGCGAGCTCGGCGTACTGGGACTCCGCGAGTTCGTCAACGCCAAGACCGTGTGGATCGGACCGGCACGATGAGCATGATCCGCCCCGGGGGGACCGCGCAACCCGCCCACGTCTTCCGTCCTGACGAGCTGCCGGCGAAGAACCGCGGCGGCGGCGCGCGCACCATTCCTCTCGTGACCGCCGAACGCGGCGCGAACGGATACCTCAACGGCATCACGATCTTCGAACCCAGCGCCCAGATCGCGCACCATTCCCACAACGTCGCCGAGTCGGTCATGGTGATCCGCGGCGACGCCATCGTCGACATCGACGGGCAGCGATTCCCGCTCCGCACATTCGACACAACCTTCGTGCCCGCGAACGTCCCTCACCACTTCGAGAACGTCTCCGACTCGGACGAGATGCGCATCTTCTGGACGTACGGCTCTCTCGACGCGACACGCACGATCGTCGCGACCGGCGAGCACGGCCGCGTCGACAGCGAAGCGACGACGGATGCGCGCGCCATCTCGGTCGTCCGCGAGGTCGCAGAGATCGAGGTGCTGTCCGGACACGAGACCGCATTCGAGGATGCCGTCCGTGAGGCGACGCCGCTCTTCCAGCAGGCGCACGGTGCCCGCGCGTTGTCCTTGGAACAATGTATCGAGCAGCCTCGGACCTATCGGCTCAGCATCGTGTGGGAGACGATCGAGGACCACACGGAGTCCTTCCGCGGTTCGGATGCCTTTAGATCGTGGCGTGAGCTCATCGGCCCGCACCTTGCCAGCGCCCCCGTTGCACGGCATTTCCGGACGGCGTACACGGGCTTCTAGGAGCGAGAGCCTGCGGCTACTCGGCGTCGATGCGCGGGGCGGCGAACATCTTCACCGTGCGCATCGATGGCCGGTACGCATCCCAGGGTGGTGTGCGACCGGCGATGAAGTCGACGAGGACGCCGTGCAGTTCTCGTGCGAGCTCGCGGGGCGCGTCGTCCAGCTGGCCCGCGAGTTCCGGTGCGGTGGGGGCAAGGGCGGCGACGTCGTCCTGGATGAAGGGCCGAGGTGAACCCCAGAATCCTCGCCCTGGGCATGCCGAAATCGCGATTCTCTATCAACGCTTTCCTCGCCGTCACGGCCATCGCCACCGCGCTCTGCATCCCGGACATCGTGACGCGGTTCTCCACAGAAGACCGCGGAGGAGCATGGCAACTCCCTGAGTTGAGTTGAGTTGAGTTGAGTTGAGGAGCGTCGACTCGCAGAACGGGCTAAGACGAGGGCGGCCCGAGTTGCGAGAACAGCGACCCGACCCGGAGGCGGCCGCCGGTATTCGCTTCGTTCGGCTCGCGCGTGAGAACTCCAGCGGATTGCTGCTCCTCTCAGGCCTTTGGCTAGCACTGGCTTCGTGAGCGACGTGGTCACTCGCAAGGTGCTTGCGGGCCACCCAACACCTTGCCACGCGCTTGTTCTGCGCCCCCTTGCCGGCCCGCGGGGCCCGCCCTCCTCAGAGTCGCCACGCCTATTGCAGATCGAGGTAGATCCTCGCGCGCTACACACCCCGGTGCGGGTTCATCTGGTTGGAATGGGCGCGAGCGTGCGGCTCAAACGTACAACGGTAAGTCTGCGATTACGCGGCAAGCTGATTGTCGATTTGGTGTCCGATGACGAATTCGCTTACGCCGAATGCTTGAGCGGCATGCGCTTGCGACTCCTCGCTGAAGTCTCCGCGCAGCATCTCGCGCACTCCTTCCGCGGGAGCAAGAAACTCGGCGGCAAATGCTCGCTCGAGTTTGTCGGTGTATCGGGAACTCCGAGTCAGAAGTGACGATCTTGTTTGCGGATCTGTGATTCTACGAGCAAGTGTTCGTGCGCCGATGAACCTACCTCGCGGAGCGAGCGGATCGATGTTAGGCCCGACGACCGCAGACGCGGTGTCGCTGTCTATCTTCGCAAGTGCTTCTATGTTGCCTGGCGGAGGCGCGGAGACGCTTGTGAGGGCCACAAAATCCTCGATCGCGACCCTGTGGGTGAGCGAGAGCCCAAGTTGCTCGCGAAGAGAGAGTGCGCGCCTATAGCCTTCACGCCACGGCGCTGCACCAGAGACGCTCACTAGCGGCTCGACGGCAGGAAGTGATCGCTGCTGACGGGGGAGTGATGGCGCTTCACGGCTAAGTGCATCGTGCATCCAATGCTCTGCCGATTCGAGCGCGGAGAAAGGAACCGCCCGTGCGAGGTCCGCGAGGAGCATCTCGTCGTGGAGTGCTTCGCCCGCAGATAGAAGTAGCTGCGCCTCATCGTCTCCGATGTTGTAGGGGTCGAACCCCCAAGCCGCTGCAACCGTAGCGAACTGCCGCTCGTCGTCGTCCGCGCCCTGGATTACCGACCACTCGTCCTGCAATAAGGTCCCAGAGATGCCGACATCCTCTAGGCGGCGCACGGTGCTGTCGATGAATCGGCCTAGAGATCGACGTACTTCGTCAGCGTCAAGCACGGCGCTAATGGAACTGAGTGTGCGTACCCTTGAGCTTGCGTCGTAGTGGGGCGTTGCTCGGATCCACATTTGCTGTCGGTCTGAACGGAGCGTCATCGCAGGCCATGGGAAACCGTCGCCGGCCCCAGCGAGATTGAGGCCTGCGTAGTCGGGGAGGTGCGACGGGGTATCGAGCGCCCACCAATTCAGTGCAAGCCACTCTGCAAGCGGATAGGCGGCGACATCGATCCTTTCTCGAACCTGGCCGGGACTCTCGCGCTCCTTGACGAGAGTGGCAGTCTCATCTCCGACGGCGATGCGAAGCTCGCCCCATGTTGCGCGCAATTCCGGCGCTCGTACTCCGGGCGCAGACTCCCAGTTGCATTCAATCGTGAAGCTCATGAAGCGCGCTCCAGAAGTTCACGAGGGACACTCTCTTCAGTGACGGGATAACCCTTGTAGCTGCCCGAGGCAGCGTTCACGAGGCGCGCTTCGAACCACCGATCCTGCCGCTTGTCCCAGACGTATCGAGGAAACGTGCCTTGGTCTCGGTAGGCACTGACGTTTCCCTGAAGGATTGCTTCACGCAACCATTCCCGTATCGATTCAGCGTTGTTGAGCTCTTTGGGGCATGGTGTCGCGTCCGACCGAAGCTTCGGTCGTCCGGCGAATGAGGGATACGTCTTGTGTTCGGGAGAACCGACGTACGTGACGCTGTTCGCCCATTCTTCCAGCTCGCGAGGCTCCGGAGTGGTCGCCAGAGACTGCGGCCGCGCTCGCTTTCTACCAGGAGTCCTCACCGTCTGATTCTACGCGGGTCCCGTGCGCTCATGGAGGAGCTGCTCACCTCAGCATCGAGGAGGTCATAGCGATGACAGTGTCCATGTGAGTGATGAGCGCTGGTGACGGGTACAAGTACCTGCTGCGCACCGTCGCGGCCGGCGACGGCAACAGGTCGCTCTCGACCCCGCTGACCCGGTATTACAACGCTTAGGGCACCCCGCCGGGCCGCTGGCTCTGCGCCGGGGTCGCCGGGCTCGGCGGCCCGCGGATCGCGGAGGGCGATCAAATCTCCGAAGTCCAGCTCCAACTTCTTATCGGTATGGGCCGTGACCCGGTCACCGGGGAACCTCTCGGCCGCGCCTATTCCGAGTACCGCACGGTGGCGGAGCGGATCAAGGTCCCGCACCGCTGTGCTCGATCCTGAGCTCGGGCCGGTCTCCCGTGCCGAGGCAGCCGCCGCCATCGAGGCCGAGGAGGACGAGCGCGGGACGCGACGAGCGGTCGCGGGGTTTGACTTCACGTTCTCGATACAGAAATCCGCGAGCGTGCTGTGGGCGGTCGCGGATGCCGGGACGCAGGCATTGATCGCGGACGCGCATCGTGCGGCGATTGCGGAGGTGGTTGCGTTCATGGAGCGAGAGGTTGCGGCCACCCGCACGGGCGCGACCGGCCGCGACGGCGCGGTTGCACAAATCGACGTTCGCGGTCTGGCTGCGACGGCGTTCGATCACTACGACAGCAGGGCGGGCGACCCGCATTTGCACACGCACGTCGTCATCAGTAACAAGGTGCAGACCGTCCTCGATGGCAAGTGGCGGTCGTTGGACGGGCGGCCGATGCACGCCGCCGTGGTCGCGCTCTCCGAGCTGCACGAGGCGGTCTTCGCTGACCACTTCACCCGGTCGTTTGGCGTCTCGTGGGAGGCGCGCGACATGGGCCGCGACCGCAACCCCGCGTGGGCGATCACCGGGGTGCCCGAGGCGCTGATTAAGGAGTTCTCGACGCGTGCCCGGCACATCGACACCGAGACCGACCGACTCATCGAGCGTTACGTCGAGTCGCATGGGCGGCGGCCGTTGCCGGCGACGATCATGAAGCTCCGCGCCCAGACCACGCTCTATACTCGTCCGGAGAAGGAGGTGCGGTCGCTGGCCGACCTAACGGATTCGTGGCGGGAACGGGCCGGGAGGGTGCTCGGGAGGATGCGACCTCGTGGGCGCGCGGCGTGACGGCGAACGATGAGCCGTTGCTGTTGCGCGCCAACGACGTGCCTTTGAACGTGATCGACTCGCTCGGGGCAGACGTCCTGGCTGCGGTCGGTGAGAAGCGCTCCACTTGGCATCGCTGGAACCTCACCGCCGAGGCCGCGCGGCGGACAATGGCCTACCGGTTCGCGTCGCCCGAGGACCACGAAGCCATCGTCGGAATGGTCGTTGACGCTGCCGAGGCAGCCTCGCTGCGGCTGACCCCGCCGGAGCTCGCATCCAGCCCTGCGGTGTTCCGCCGCCCGGACGGCACGAGTGTGTTCCGTCCGAAGCACTCCGCGCTGTTCTCCTCCGAGGTGCTGCTGGCCGCCGAAGACCGCCTCCTCGAGCGCGCCCGCACCACCACGGCGCCGACGGTGCCGCTGACGACCGTCGAACGAATCACGAAACGCCCCGACAGTAAGGGCCGGATGCGCGGTGACGACCAGGCTGCCGCGTTGACGAAGATCGCGCTCTCAGGCCGGATGGTAGATGTACTGGTCGGCCCGGCCGGTGCGGGGAAGACGACGGCGATGTCGGCGCTGCGGCGGGCGTGGGAGCACGAGCACGGGCGCGGCAGCGTGGTCGGGCTCGCGCCGTCCGCAGTCGCCGCGCAGGTCCTGGCCGATGACCTCGGCATCCAGACCGAGAACACAGCCAAGTGGCTCGACACCCACGACCGCACCGGAGAGACGTTTCGCAAGGGACAGCTCGTCATCGTCGACGAGGCGTCCCTGGCGGGCTCGCTCTCCCTCGACCGCATCACCACCTTGGCGGCGGAGGCGGGGGCGAAGGTGCTGCTGGTCGGGGATCACGCCCAGCTCCAGTCCGTCACCGCCGGCGGCGCGTTCTCCCTCCTCGTTCACGACCGCGACGACGCCCCGGAGCTGGTCGACGTGCACCGGTTCGTCAACCTGTCGGAGAAGACCGCATCGCTCGCGCTGCGGCACGGCCGCACCGACGTCATCGACACCTACGCCGAGCACGGCCGCGTGATCGGCGGGGAGACCGAGGCGATGATCGACGCCGCCTACACCGCCTGGCGTACGGACACTCTCGCCGGGCGGGCCAGCGTCCTCGTGACCGACTCGAACGAGTCCGTCCAGGCGCTCAACAACAGGGCGCGGGCTGATCTGATCCTCGACGGCACCGTCAATGCCCGCCGCGAGGTCGAACTGCACGACGGCACGAGAGCCGCGACCGGGGACACGGTCATCACCCGCCGCAACGACCGCCGCCTGCGCGCGGGCCGGTCCTGGGTCCGTAACGGCGATAGGTGGACGGTCACCGAGGTCCGTGACGACGGCGCCCTCACCCTCCGCCGCGCAGGGCGCAAGTGGGGTACCTCGGTCGTGGTCCCGGCGGAGTAGGCGGCCGAACATCTCGACCCCGGCTACGCTGTCACTTCCTTCCGGGCGCAGGGCATCACGGTCGACTCCTCGCACGTTCTGGCGGATGCGTCGATGACCAGAGAGACGTTCTACGTCGCTATGACCCGTGGCCGCGAAGAGAACATCGCCTACGTCGCTGTCGACAAGCCCGACCCTGCCCACGACGGCCCGCACCCCGGCGACAACACCGGAGCGACGGCCCGCTCGGTGCTGTTCGGAGTACTGCAGCACGTCGGCGCCGACCTCTCGGCGCACGAGACGAGCACCGTCGAGCAGGACGCCTGGGCCTCGATCGCGCAGCTCGCCGCAGAGTACGAGACCCTGGCCGCTGCCGCGCAACACGACCGTTGGGCCGCACTCATCCGATCGTCGGGGCTCAGCGTCGACGACGCAGACGACGTGATCGCCTCACCGGCGTTCGGAGCGCTGACCGCCGAGCTGCGGCGGGCCGAGGCGAACCAGCACGACGTCGAGACCCTTCTGCCGCGCCTCGTGCGGGCGCGCGGGTTCGGGGACGCCGACGACATCGCCGCGGTCCTGCAATACCGCGTCGCAAAGGCGACCGCGCGGCCATCAGGGTCCGGGCGGTCGCGAAACGCACCACGCTTGATCGCCGGTCTCATCCCCGAAGCCACTGGCACCGTGCCGTCCGAGATGCGGCAGGCGCTGACCGAGCGACGCGACCTCATCGGGACCCGGGCCGATGCGCTCCTCGACATCGCGCTCACCGAGAAGCACGGGTGGATCACTAAGCTCGGCGTCCAGCCGAAGCAGGCACGAGCGGCCCAAGCATGGCGAAACGCCGCTCGCACCATCGCCGCCTACCGCGACCGCTACGGCGTCACTGGGCCTGCACCGCTCGGAGTACCTGCCGAGACCGAGACGCAGAAGCTCGACGCCGCCCGCGCCCCTACGGCGCTCGACCGGGCGCAGAACCTCGCCCAGGCTGAGCAGCCCGACCAGGAGCACGCCCGGCGCAACGCGCCACAGCACGTCAGGCCGTCGCTGTAGGCGATACTGGCGGCAACCTCGGGCTCGGCCCACGTGGTGATCTCCTGCTCAATTGCTCTAGGCGATCGGATCACGCAGTTGATGGGTGCGTAACTAACCGGTATAGAAGCCTCGGAATGCCCAGTTGGGCGTGGTGGGGTCACCCTGAGCGATGGTCCATCCCTCGCTTAAAACCCACGGCGGCGACGCGGGTTTCGCCGGGCTGTCCCAGGTCCATCGCTGGTCAGGAATGGGGCGGCTGACGACGTCGGGCATGGCCAGAGCCGAGCCGAGGAACTGACCGCCCGGAGATCGGAATGTCCACATCACGCGGTCATGCTCAACTACGGGCAGATCGAAGTTTCTACGGGACAGACCTCGCTTTTCCAGGTGGGCATGAGCTCGCTCGACGGCGGCCCGGTGTTCGAGGGTCCGCTCGAAAGCGATCTGGTTGTAAACCCAGGTCTCGAAGTCAGCACGGAACATGTAGAGCTCCTCCAGACCGCGGTCGTCTAGCAAGCGCCCGTTCGCGTCACGTCCCGACCGGCTGCTCTTCTCCCGATCGCGAACTCGACGCCACCGTCGTGCTCGATCATCCGCACGAGACTCAAGATGCTCCGCCAGCGCTCCGACCAGGACCAGAGTCTTGGTCGAGTTCACCTTGGTAGCGAACGAAAGGTCCTGGCCGTGGATCACCCCATGACGAGAGACGAGCCCGTACCGGCCTACCTTGTCGACTGGCTGGCTGAACGCTCGACGCACGGCCGGCAGGTTCCCTTCGATGCCAGCAAGAGTGGAGTCGTCGGTGTAGTCCGCCTCGGTTGGCGCCGCGTTTGCTTTGAAGAAGGTGGTCCCCACCACCTCTCTTGTGATCCCATCGATCTGAGTAAGAGTCAGCGTGATGGCTGCTGCGAAGCGACCCTCCTGGTGGCACTGGATGGCTTCGTTGATAAGAGTTTGGCGTTGCTGACTGCGTCGCTGGAACTCGAGATCGATGCCCCGCCCAAATCGACCCAACGGCATCGCGATGTTCCTGAGAAGAACCGGTTGCTCGGTATTCCATACGTTGGTGATGGCCTGGTCGGTCTCCTGCTGAGAGGCTCCCTCTCGCGAGAGAGCGAGGATTCGCCGCGACTGCTCCAGGTGCCAGTGCCCGAAGAACGCCCATCCTGCCGGTGCGAATGCCGCAGCCATCTCTCGTGCTTCGTCGGCGAACGGCGACTCTCGAACGTGCATGCTTCGATTCTGCCCTTTGGCGGCCGTGGGGCTTCGTCCGCAGCGATGAGCATGTCCGTGACGGAGTGGTCGGGTTCCAATGCTGCGGCAAGGGCGACGGGCGCGGAGTGCTCACCCTTCCCAAGAGAAACGACCGTGACGACCGTACCCGGCTCTCGTCAGACTGCGCCAGCCAAGCGCATAGCCTCAGCCGGGCGCGAAGCGCGAACCTCTTACGAATGTCACGCGACGGTAGTACCCTGAAAGGGACGCCGATTCCTCCTTGATCTGGCGTCCCTCGCGGATAGGCCCCCGGGCCACTCTCTACGCACTGTCTCAGTCGATCGACAGTGCTACGAGAGGACAACGCCATGATCCGTCTGCTCTGGGCGCTCAGCGCCCACGCCCGCTACTACCTGCGGCGCTACATGCCCACCAACATCGCGCTCGATGCGATCCGCACCCGCCGCGGCCTGAAATGGGGCATCTCCGCGATGCTCCTTGCGGTGCCGTACTTCCTCGCAGCGAACTACTGCCTAACGCTGATCGAGGAGGGCGACCCCGGGTGGCTGAACCTCCTCGTGCTCGTGTTCTGCTGGAACGCGCTCAAATTCCTCGCGATCGGCCCGATCAGCGTCATCCTGATCGTGCGCATCCGCATTCGGGAAGCCTTCGCCGGCCGAGGCGCGCGCCGCCAGCGAGAGGCATTGGAGTCAGCCGAGTCCGCAACAGCAGGCACGGTTGAGGGACGGAACCACGACGGAAAAGACCTAGCCCTAACGACGAGGTTGACGGGACACTGAATACGCTCCGCGAGGCAAAGCTCACCTGTCGGAGCGTCCCAGTAGAGTGTGACCATATCCTGTACATCAACTCAGGGAGCGGCGATGAGTACCTCAGAATCTTTATTCGGGATGCTCGCCGTCAGCGGGCAACGTCCGGAGCCTGAGCCGCGCCCTCGACCCACGCCCTCGACACTTACGGCTACGATCGAGACCTCCGATCACGGGTTCGGATACGTTCCGACGATCATCTCCAGTGTTGGCTGATGTCACTTCGACCTGCCCGGCGATCACTGTTCGTCGAGCTCGCTCGCTCGTCGCCGATCAGAGCGGAGCGAATGCGCGGCACGGCGACGCTCACCGAGTCCATCGAAACGTCCGATTCTGACGAGTCAGTTGCTCCTCTCGTCTTGACCTCTCGCCAGTAACCTTGGTTCTTGAAGCCCCGATCATCATCGGACATCGAGAAGACCCGCACGTTGTAGTAGTTGCAGATGCGCTTGTGGCGCGTGGCCACGGACCGTTCATAGTCGATCTGGAGTCGATCATGGATGATGGCGACGGTTCGGGACTCGTGATCGGCGACACCGGTTGCGTCGTGAACGCGGAGGGAGAGTCGATCGACCTCGATCGTGCCCGCGCCGGATGGTTGCGGCGTTTTCACCGTGCTGATTGGGGCCTCGGGGTTGAAACCGGTTCGGTGGAGGCTCTGGAACTGGGCACGTGGCACTCGGCCTACTCATGGCTGATAGATGCGGCCAACGTCAGCTGGGTTACAGAACCGCGTGCGCTTAGAGGCGCTGAGTCGAAACTCACCCAGTGGCGGACGGCGCGGACACTTGGTGTCCCTTACCCTCGAACGCTGGTAACCACGAGCAGAAGCGCCGTCGTGGCTGCCTTCTCCGGGGAGGTGGTAGTCAAGCCACTCGGGACCGGTCAGTTCGTTGCCGACGGCGACGTCAAGACCGTGTACGCGGAACCAATGATGCCGGACGATGATCGCTTGCGCGCCTTGAGTTCTGCGCCCTTCATCATCCAAGAACGCCTGCATGCATCTAGGCACCTCCGCGTGGTGACCGTTGGAGATCGCGTATGGGCGGCCGCTCTGGACGTGAAATCGAGCGCTCCAGCAGATTGGCGACAGAGTTCGGCTAATCACTCGGATTTCAAAGAAGTCAACGATGTGTCGCCGATTGTTCGGGATGGGGCTGTAGCGGTCGCGCGAGAGCTGGGGTTGGGTTACACAAGTCAAGACTGGATTCAGGAGCCTGATGGCGAGACGTTCCTCATCGATGTGAATCCGGCTGGACAGTGGCTCTTCTTGCCTCGCGTGATTGGTGACGCCGTCGCCGAAGCGATCGCAGATCTATTACTCGTGACCTCATGAGTATGGCGGAGCTTCGTGACGAAGCGCGCATGGTCGCAAGCACAGTAGCTGGACTCCTCTTCGGTAGAACCGTGTGGCTACCGGAAGAGGAGGCGCCCGACACGAAGTGGATTGACGGGACCCACAAGCGAAACATCACCGTCATTCGCGATATCTATCAAGATCGTTTGAAATCCGAATCGGAAGGCATCGAATCTGTGCGGCGCCGTGCTGAGTTCGCGCTCACCGCGATTATCGCTGCGGTAGGGCTCAGCGCAGGTGCTTTCGAGCGACTTTGGGCCGTCACTCCGGACTCTCCCTGGCCGCTCATCATCTGGACTATTGGTGTTCTAATCGTCGTCCTTTCTATCTTGATCTTCGGGGGCGTCGCGGTATCGAAGAAGGTTCTAGGCGTCGTGGACGTCAAAGAATTCGCCCACCTCAAGGACGGACAGCGCGAGGAGCTTCGTCAGTACGTCTGGGCAGCGTACGTGACGTCAAGGACACGTCGCGCGATGGTCACGGTCTTCCGTGATGGGTTCCTGATCGCGTTGCTTGGGTTGGCATTGCTCGCAGTCGCTCACGCCGTATCGTGGGCAGTTCCGCTGGATGACACTCCCGCGCCCGTAGTCGTCAACATCATTAGTCCTTCTCCCACTCCATAAATGGACGTCGAAGTGACTACGTTCACAGGGTTTTGGGTCCTAGAAGGTGCCGGTCGGTGCCAGGAACCCGCTTCAAGTGTCGCAGGTTCAAATCCTGTCATCCCGACAAGAATGACGAAGGGTCCGCCTGATGGGCGGGCCCTTCGTCGTTGCCGCGAGAGGCCGATCGGCCGGCTGTCCGTTCGCGTCTGAATACCTGAGCCGGATGCAGATCCGACACGTCGCGACCGCCTCTCCACCCCCGTGTCGGGGCGTCCTCCGGCGCGCGATCGACCGACCATGGCCCCCGCAGGGCCAAACCGCGGCAACCGGGGCAGGCGTAGCGTGAGTCACGGGAGGCATCACCGACACGACCGAACGCCTCCGCACCCTCGCCGAAAGGAACACCCGTGACCACCGTCGCCGAGAACATCGTCGCCCTCCTTCGCCGTCAGAACGTCGCTCGCGTCTACGGTCTCCCCGGAGATTCACTGAACGGCTTCACGGATGCCATTCGCCGAGACGGTGTGATCCAGTGGGCGCACGTGCGGCACGAGGAGGGGGCGGCTTTCGCCGCGGCGGCCGAGGCGGAGCTGACGGGCGAGTTGGCGGTCTGCGCGGGCAGCTGCGGCCCCGGCAACCTCCACCTCATCAACGGTCTCTACGATGCCAACCGCTCACGTGTGCCGGTGCTGGCCATCGCGGCGCACATTCCGACGGCCGAGATCGGCACGAACTACTTCCAGGAGACGCATCCGCAGGAGCTCTTCCGCGAGTGCGCGGTCTACGTCGAGTACGTCGCCGATCCGGTGCAGATGCCGCGACTGATGGAGATCGCGATGCGCGAGGCGATCGAGAAGCGGGGTGTCGCCGTTCTGGTGATCCCGGGTGATGTGCTCCTGGCCAAGGCGAAGAACGAGCGTGTCGTCGCGATCGAGCGCGCGACCCCTCGCATCCTTCCCTCCGATGACGAGCTGCGACGTACGGCCGACGTCCTCAACGCCGCCGAGAAGGTCACGATCCTCGCGGGGGCGGGCGTGGCCGGCGCGCACGACGAGGTCGTCGAGCTGGCGGCGCGCCTCCAGGCGCCCGTCGTGCACGCGCTGCGCGGCAAGGAGCACATCGAGTGGGAGAACCCCTACGACGTGGGGATGACGGGACTGCTCGGTTTCTCGTCGGGCTACCGCGCCATGGAGGACGCCGACGTGGTGCTCATGCTCGGCACCGACTTCCCGTACCCGCAGTTCTATCCGCAGCACGCCACCCACATCCAGGTCGACATCCGGGGCGCGCAGCTCGGACGACGGCATCCGGTCGACATCGGTCTGGTCGGCACGGTCCGTGACACTGTCCAGGCCCTGCTGCCGCTGCTGACGGAAGGGAAGTCGACGCGGCACGCCGACGAGGCGCGCGAGCACTACCGCAAGACGCGCGCGAAGCTCGACGACCTCGCGGTTCCCGCGGGGCGCGGCAAGCCGCTGCACCCGCAGTTCGTGGCGCGGACGCTCGACCGGCTCGCCGCCGACGATGCCGTCTTCATTCCCGACGTCGGTTCGCCGGTCGTCTGGGCCGCGCGGTATCTCACGATGACCCGGGAGCGCCGACTGATCGGGTCGTTCTCGCACGGCACGATGGCCAACGCCGTCTCGCACGCGATCGGCGCGCAGGAGGCGTTCCCCGACCGGCAGGTCGTCGCGCTGGCCGGCGACGGAGGGCTGGCGATGCTGCTCGGCGAGCTCATCACGATCGTGCAGAACGAGCTGCCGGTGAAGGTCGTGGTGTTCGACAACTCGTCGCTGAACTTCGTCGAGCTCGAGATGAAAGCCGCGGGCTTCGTCACCTTCGGCACTGACCTGAAGAACCCCGACTTCGCCGCCGTCGCCGAGGCGATCGGGCTGAAAGGCTTCCGGGTCGACGAGTCCGACGACCTCGAGGCGGCCCTGGGTGCGGCCCTGGCCCACGACGGCCCCGCTCTGGTCTCGGTCAACACCGCGCGCCAGGAACTGTCGATGCCCCCGTCGGTGACGCTCGAGCAGGCCAAGGGATTCACGCTGTACGCGATCCGGACGGTGCTCTCGGGGAGAGGCGACGAACTGATCGACCTCGCCGCGACGAACTTCCGGCAGCTGTTCTGAACGCCGGGAAGCGGTCGCTCCGCATCGAGGGGGCACGTGTGCACGGCATCCCTTCTCTGTACCGCGAGCTCAACCGCGTGTTCATGCCCGATGAGGAGTGGACGCTGGGCGAGAGTCTGGATGCGCTCGACGACGTGCTGTACGGCGGGTTCGGGGTGCTCGAGGGTGCCGAACCCGTCCGAGTGGTGTGGGCCGATCACGCTGTGTCGCGTGCAGCACTCGGCGTCGAGACGACCCGCGAGTACTACCGCGCCAAGCTCGCCCGCCCCGATGTGTACGCGCCGGCGCCGGCGCAGCGCGCGATCGACGCGCTCGACGCCGGTGTCGGTGAGACGTACTTCGATCTGGTGCGACGGGTGTTCGCCGACCACGAGAACATCGAGTTGGTGCTGGACTGAGGAGCGAAAGCTGCCGCGGGTCGACGCATTGGCGGGGTCCTACCCCGAGGAGATGCTCCCCGGCGGCGTCTGATCGTCATCGGGGGAGTGGCCGAGCCGCCCGCGGATGACCGCGGTGATCTCGGCGAGCGCGTCGAGCTGCGCCGGGCTGAGCGCGTCGACGACGAGGCGGCGAGCGGTGTCGATGTGACCGGGGGTGGCGTGGATGAGGGCTCGACGGCCTTCGCCGGTGAGTCGGACGTTGGTCGCGCGCCGGTCTTCCGCGCAGGGGAAGCGCTCGACGAGGCCGCGCTTCTCCAACCGGGAGCAGACGTGCGAGAGACGGGGCAGGGTGGATGCCGTCGCCTCGGCGAGCGCGGTCATCCGAAGGGTGCTCCCGGGGGCGAACCGCAGCGCGGTCAGCACGGAGAACTCGAAGTGCGTCATTCGCGAGTCGCGTTGCAACTGCGCGTCGAGTGCGGCGGGGAGGAGCTGGCTCACCGTGACCAATCCGACCCACGCGGCCGACTCCTGCGCGTTCATGCGGGGCGCCTGGAATACCACGCGACCATCCTAGGTTGGTTGTAGCGACAACTAATGGTTCGGTTGTCGCGTCGCACGAGACAGAAGGAGCCCATCGTGGATCATGTACCGGCAAGCGACGCGGCCGAGCCCGCATGGGCGGCACCTGCCGTGCCCACCGCGGGGGCCGCGCCCGACGGCACCCGCATGGACACCGTCGAGCTGCTCGTGAGCGACCTCGACGCGATGACCGAGTTCTACCGACGAGCGGTGACTCTCGACGTCCTCGACCAGGCCGGCCCCACCGCGACGCTCGGGCGCGGCGGCGTCGCGTCGATCGTGCTCCGCCAGGAAAAGGATCTCCCCGGTCGCGACAGCCGCGGTGCCGGGCTCTACCACACCGCGATCGTGTTCCAGGATCAGGCTCGGCTCGCCGCCGCGCTGGCATCCATGGCTCAGCACGCCGGGCGGCTGTACGAGGGATCCGCCGACCATCTCGTCAGTGAGGCGTTCTACTTCCGCGACCCCGAGGGCAACGGCCTCGAGCTCTACCGCGACCGGCCTCGCGACCAGTGGACGATCCACCCCGACGGCACGGTGCAGATGGCGTCGGAGGCCCTCGACCCGAACCAGTTCCTCCAGCGCTGGTACGACCCGGAGGTCGTGGAGAACGGCACGGATGCCACGGCCGCCATCGGACACGTCCACCTCCAGGTCGGTGATATCCCCACCGCTCGCCGCTTCTACGAGGGCATCCTCGGGTTCGACGTGACCGCGGACCTGGGCTCGGCCCTGTTCCTCTCCGCGGGCGGATACCACCACCACCTGGGCATGAACACCTGGCACAGCGCCGGTGCGGGGCCGCGCGCCGCGACCCTCGGGCTCGGCGACGTCCGCATCCTCGTACCCATGCGCGACGACGTGGAGGGTTTTGCTGCGCGTCTGCGCGACCACGGCATCGCCGCGGCGGACGACGGTCGCGTCGTGCGGTTCTCCGACCCGTGGGGGACACGGCTGGCGATCACGCCCGAGCGCGCCTGAGGCACGGAAGCGAGCATCGCACCCGCCCCCTGGACCGATCGGGCTACAGGTCGTCCTTTCCGATTGCGGCCCGTCGAAGGAAAACGACTGGCAGGCTCCGGCGCGCGCGACATTGGTTGTGAGGACGATCAGCACTCGTTCTCACGCGACACGAGTGACCAGATGGCCCCAGGCAGGTCAGCCTCGCGCTGAAGAATGACGTACTCAGTCTGAGGGTGGTTGGAAATCCAGCGCCGCGCATCCTCGAGCGACATTATCTCGTCGGTGACCTCGTCCCCGTTTTTCTCCGACCAGTAGTTCGCGAACTGAACGCGGTACTCCATCACGGGCTCACGTTATCCGAGGGGGCGGAGGCCGGTCCGTATCCGGGTGTTGTGCGTTCTCACCTTCCACCGCTCCCGTCCGACGACCGCCTCAGCACTCAGGCCGAGACACTCGCAGACTCCGGCGCCGAAGGCCCCTGCTCCCGCAGGACCGTGGCATCCATCGGCTTCTCGTCCATCTGCACGCGCTGCAGGGGGAGCGCCTCCGGGTGGGCGGTGCGCACCCACTCGGCGAGCTTTTCCCGCACGAGGCACCGCAGGTCCCACAGTCGGCCGGAGTCGTCGGCGCTGACGAGGATGCGCACCTGCAGCATGCCGCCGACGGCATCCGTCACCTGTACGCCCTGCGCGGCGCGATCCCACAGCTCCGTTTCGGCGAGGATCCGTTCGAGCTCGAGACGCATCTGGTCGACGGGGATGCGCCAGTCGAGGTCGAAGTAGACGGTGCCCAGGAGCGCTCGGCCGAGCTTGGTCCAGTTCTCGAACGGGTTGGTGGTGAAGTATGTGCACGGCAGCACGAGGGTGCGCTGATCCCAGAGTTCCAGCACGACATAGCTGAGCGTGATCTCCTGGATGCGGCCGTACTCGCCTTCGACCACGACGACGTCGCCGACGCGGATCGCCTCGCTGAAGGCGAGTTGCACGCCCGCGAACAGATTGCTCAGCACCGACTGGGCGGCCAGGCCTGCGACGATCGACGCGATGCCAGCGGAGGCGAGCACACTCGCGCCGACGGCGCGCACGGCATCGAACGTCATGAGAATGCCGCCGGCCGCGACGACGACGATCACCACGATCACCAGGCGGCGCACGATCTGCAGCTGGGTGCGGATCTTTCGCGCCGAGAAGGTGTCGCTCTCCACGAGCCGGTAGCGCTGGCTCCCGCTGTCGACGAAGAAGAGGAACAGGTGACCGAGCAACCAGGCCCCCGCGATGATGACCAGGATGCCGAAAAGATGCTCCAGCCCGTCGCGCAGACCCGCGCTCACGGGGAGAGCGGAGATCGACACCGTGAGCGCGAGGAGCAGCAGGGTGATCCGGAACGGCCAGCTCACCCGTTCGTGGAGTTGACCCGCCCACCTCTTCCGGCGACCGATGAGCGTGAGCGAAACGCCCACGACGATCATGATCGCGATCACGACCCCCACGGCCACGCCGGCCACGATCGCGAATCCGCTCCAGCTCTGCCAGTTCTGTTCGATCTCTTCGGTCACACGCGTCCTCCCGATCGGATCTGTCCACGGTAGAGGCGGGCCCCGGGGCGGGGGCAAACGGACGAGCCCGATATCGCGGCGCGCGAACGTGCACGCCGGGATGAGAACCCCACCGGTCGGACAAGGCTCGACAGCGCACGACCCCGGTCGAGCCCGACGGGGGTCGTGGAGGCAGCGATCAGACCTTCTCGACCGGTGCCTGCAGCTCCGTGACCCAGTCCGGACCGGGTTCGTTGCCGGCGGCGTGCAGGTAGACCTCACGGCACGCTCCGATGACCCGGTAGCCGTCGGCGGTGAGCTGCTCCATGAGCGTCGTCCAGGACTGCCCTATGCCGCTCATGTCGCCCCGGTGCAGCAAGGTGGCGGCGGTCTCCATCGCGGGCAGCTCGACGACGTCGTACCCGGCACCCTCGACCGGGTCGGCCTCGGCGGTGTACGACACGTGCACCGAGAAGCGGTCGTCGGCCTCGGCGTCGTACCAGAAGATCCCCGGTTCGATCAGCGGTCGCCCCGCGGCTTTCAGTGCGGTGTCCAGTCCGTAGATGAGTGGTCCGATGACCGGACCGACGTTCTCGGGGCCGAGTCCCGGCGCGTCTACGCGCGCGGCGTAGACGGTGACGGGGGCGACGGGCTTGTAGGTGATGTCCGGCATGGTTGTTCCCTCCAGGATGTGGAGTCGCCGCTCGATGCGTGCGAGGCGCGCTCGGTCTGTCGCGACCGACCGCTCGAGCTCGGCGCGGTGCGCGACCAGGACCGCTCGCAGAGCGACATCCGGCTCGAGAGCGCGAGTGATCTCGGCGATGCGCTCGAGCCCGACACCGAGGTCGCGCAGCTCGACGATCCGCAGCAGCTGCGGCAGCTGGTCGGTCGCGTAGCGGCGATACCCGGTGCGGTCGTCGACAGCCGCGGGCACGAGCAGGCCGATCGCGTCGTAATGACGCAGCATCCGCACGCTCACACGCCCGACGGCGGCGAATTCTCCAATGGTGTACATGACGGAAACCACGTTCGACCCTGACACAGTGTGAGTGTCAAGCGCGAGAGCCACCGGCCACCCACTTCACCCCGTCGCGGGTGCTCGACCACGTCGCGCGGGAGAGCGGATGCCGCTACTCCGGGGTGCCGCGGACCGGATCGGCGGTGGTTTTCTGCCAGGGCCAGCGGCCGGTGATCTCGAGTTCCAGCGACCAGCTGAGGAACGTCCGGATGAGGACGATCGCCGCCAACACCCCGACGCTCGCGAGCGTCGGGGTGACGGCGACGGTGCGGATGATGTCCGCGGCGACCAGCAGCTCCAGGCCGAGGAGGATGGAACGCCCCAGGAACCGACGGAAGCGACTGTAGACATCGGGCTCGCGTCGGAAGGTCCGTTGCGCGGCGAGCACGACGGCGGCGACGACCCCGATCACGATTGCGGCGACGCCCACGGCATCCAGGGATTTTCCGATGCCTTCGATGATCTCCGAGAACTCCATAAGGCAGTTCTAGCCGGGGTCAGTCACGGTGGCGAGCGTCAGCGAGGCGATCCCCGCGCGGACTTCCCCCGCGTCCACGTCGTCGTCGGCGATCCACCGGCGGCCGGGGGTACGCGACGGTCGTCACCGGGCGGACACCTCGCGCGCCGCGGCCACGGCGTTCGCGGCGCGGAGGACGGCATCGAGGGTGGCGGTGAGGGCGGAGCGGTCGCGTCCGGCGGCCCACGCGGGGCCGTCCGGGGCGCGGTATTCGAGGATGGTGAGGGCCTCGGCATCCGCCCCGGAGCGCATCGAGTTCTGGTGGAGCGAGAGGATCTCGACGGGGATGCCGTGGCTCCCGAGGGTCTGAACGAGGGCGTCGATCGCGCCGGCGTCGTCGTGCGTGGAGCGGTGCTCGACGTCGTCGACGCGGACGGTGACGTCGGTTCTGGCCGCGACCTCGTCGATACTCAGCGCGATCAGGCGCACGGGGCCGTCGGCGTCCGCGGGCAGGTACGCGGAGGTGAAGATGCTCCAGACGTCGTCGGCAGTGACCTCGTCGCCGGTCGTATCCGTGTGCCGTTGCACGTGACGCGAGAAATCGATCTGGAGGCGCCGGGGCAGTTCGAGGCCGAACGCGGTCTCGAGCAGGTAGGCGATGCCGCCCTTGCCGGACTGCGAGTTCACGCGGATGACGGCGTCGTAGCTGCGGCCGATGTCGGCGGGATCGATGGGCAGGTAGGGGACCCGCCAGGCGATCTCGCTCTCGTCGCGCCCCTCGGCTGCGGCCCGGGCGCGGTGCTCGGCGAAGCCCTTCTTGATGGCGTCCTGATGCGTACCGCTGAACGCCGTGTGCACGAGGTCGCCGACGTAGGGGTGACGGGGGTGCACGTCGATGCGGTTGCAGTACTCGACGGTGCGGCGGATCTCGTCGATGTCGGAGAAGTCGATCATCGGGTCGACGCCCTGGGCGTGCAGGTTCAGGGCGAGGGTGGCGATGTCGACGTTACCGGTGCGCTCGCCGTTGCCGAAGAGGCAGCCCTCGACGCGCTGAGCACCGGCGAGGACGGCGAGCTCGGCGCAGGCGATGCCCGTGCCGCGGTCGTTGTGGGGGTGCACGGACAGGATGACACCGTCGCGACGGGCGAGGTGGGTGTGCATGTACTCGATCTGATCGGCGTACACGTTCGGCGTGGCGATCTCGACGGTGGCGGGGAGGTTCAGGATGACGGGACGTTCGGGCCTGGCATCCCAGAACTCGGTCATCGCGTCGCAGATCTCGAGGACGTAGTCGGGCTCGGTGAGGGTGAACACCTCGGGGCTGAACTCGAACCGCACGTTCGGCAGGTGCCCGGAGAGCTCCCACACGTCTCTGCCTCCGGCGAGGATCAGCTCGCGCAGCTCGTCACGGCTCTTGCCGAGCACGGTGTCGCGCCAGGTCGGGGCTGTCGCGGTGTACAGGTGGATGACGACGTCGTTGCGGATGCCGCGGATCGACTCTACCGTGCGTTCGATCAGGTCTCGACGTGCGGGCGTGAACACGACGATCGTGACGTCGTCGGGCGCGATGTCGGTGTCGGCGATGAGTCGGACGAAGTCGTAATCGGTCCGGGATGCCGAAGGGTAACCGACCTCGATCTCGGTGTATCCCATCCGCACCATCAACTCGAAGAAGCGGCGTTTGCGGGCGGGGTCCATGGGCTCAGCGAGGGCCTGGTTGCCGTCGCGGAGATCGACGGGAACCCACAGCGGGGCCTGCGTGAGCCGGCGGGTCGGCCAGAGCCGCTCGGTGCCCAGGGGCACCTCGACGCGGGAGTAGACGTCCGCGTACCGGTGCGAGGGCATTCCGGAGGGGCGCTGCCGGTTCCAGGCGGGGGTGGTCGTGGTCATGTCGGTGGTTCCTCTTCGGGTCTTCGAGATGGAGACCGGCGCAGCGTTCGGCTCCACGACGGGGAGCCGGTCCGGCTACGCCCCGCCGTGGCGGCGAAGAAGAAGGGAGGTGACGGTGAGCACGGGTAGACTGTAACACAAGTCCTCAGACAAGTAGAGGAGATGGCGATGACTCAGCTCACACGTGTGCCGCTGGCCGATCAAGCGGCCGACGTGCTCCTTGCGCGGATCCGATCGGGGGAGTGGGCGCTCGGCGCGCGGCTGCCCGGTGAGACGACCCTGGCGCCGCAGCTCGGCGTCGGTCGGTCCACGGTGCGCGAGGCGATCCGCCAGCTCGCCGGCCGTGGCATCCTCGACTCCCGCCAGGGATCGGGTGTGTACGTGACGGCACTGGACGCCCCCGAGGACTGGGAGCAGGTGTTGCGTCGCGCCGACATCGTCACGGTGATCGAGGCGCGCACGGCGATCGAGGTCGAAGCCGCGGCCCTCGCCGCTACACGTCGCACGCCTTCGGATCTCCGCGCGATCCGGCGTGCGCTGGAGGCGCGCACCGTGGCCGGGCAGAGCGTGGAAGAGCACGTGGATGCCGACATGGCGTTTCACCGCACGATCGTCGTCGCCGCGCACAACGAGGTGCTCACCGAACTGTTCGACGGGTTCGTGCCACGCGTGCGGCGCGCGATGGTCGACATGCTCCGTATCCGCCCCGTGGCCGATGCGCACGCCGATCAGGACGCGCACGCGGTGGTCGTGGAAGCGATCGGCGATCGGATGCCGGATGCCGCTGCCCGAGCGACCCGCGCTCACCTCGACGCCCTCAAGTCGGGCTTCGCGTAAGCGGAGTGTCTTCGTGGTCGAGGCGGTGATCGTCGACCGGGCACTGCTGATCATGGCGACGCTGCACGAACGCGACGGAATGCTCACCCGCACCGCCCAGGCGGAAGTGCCGCCGCGAGTCGAATGCGAGCCCACCGATCTCGCCGAGTCCTTGATTCCGCACGCTGTGGCCTTGGCCGATGGGGCGAGCGACCACGTTGCCGCGATCGAAGCGCACCGCGACGAGTTCGACCGCCGCACGGAGAGATGGCGCTGAGCCCGGGACATCCGGACCATGCGGCGGGTCTCCGACGGCCCGATGTCGTCACCGGGGCGAGTCCTCCGAGCCTTGCCCCCTGGCCGTTCTCGCGCTCAACCGCCGACGAGTGCGGGTGTGCGGGCGACCGTCCGTCGGCGCCAGAGCAGCCACGCACACAGCACCCCCTGCGTCATCACGATGCCGCTCACGGTGGAGGCGATGACGCCGGCGGACTGATCGGCCGCAGTCAGCAGGTCGAAGCCGGCGTGCCAGATCAGCACGGGCACGATGCTCCCTCCGGCGCCGAGAGTCATCCACGCCAGCAGGAACGACCCGCAGACGAGGGCCAGCATCCACCCGAGGACGCCGGCCCCCATCTGCGTGTAGGTGGGGTTGAAGAAGAACGCCGGCAGGTGCCAGACGATCCAGACGCCGGCCACGACGAGCGCTGCCCAGAACGCCGAGAGACGCCGCGTCAGCGCGGGGAGCAGCCACCCGCGCCACCCGGACTCCTCGCCCAAACCGAACGTGATCACCCACACCAGGGCGACCAGCGGCCATGACAGTCCGGGAAGCTTGTCGGTTACGCCGAAGAGCGCCGGGTCCGGCCAGGCGCCGGCGACGAGGGCGGCGGTGATCCAGGCGATCAGGAAGTACGCCACGGGCATGCCGATCGCCGCGAGCCACCACACGGGGCGGAACCTCACGGAGAAGGCGCGGCGCGCCCAGGCCCCGAGTCCGCGCGCGCCGCCCTCCCAGAGCGAGGCCGCCACCGCGCCGCACAGCGGACCGACGGAGGCGAGGAAGAACGTCCACGGCATCGCGTCGAGCCCCGGCCCCCGGGCCTGGAGGAGGATCGGCATCCAGATCGCCCACGTCACCGCGAAGGCGACGACGAGGAAGACCAGGAGGCCGCCGGAGCGGTCCTCTCGCTGCGGGACGGTGGTCATGTCGGGCTCCTTTCACGACAAGCGTTCCCTCCGCCGCTCCCCGGCGAGGGGACTTTCGCCCCTCGCCGGTGTTCGGTCGAGGGCGGGGAGATCCGCGGTGCTTCTGCGCCGCCGGCGGCGGTCCGGCCACCACCACGCGCTCCTTCCCCGCAGCGTCATGATGGCCAGAACGAGCAGCATCCGGACCACCGTGGCATCCACGCACACCGCCACGGCCGGCCCGACGCCAAAGACCCTGATCACGGGGTGGGGCTGAACGTGAAGCTGAGGAACACGGCGATCATGATGATCGCGGCGGCCGAGATGACGCCGCCGGTATCGGCGAGCCCCCGCGTGACCGCGTCCTTCGGTGTCGCTCCGCGCAGCCAGGCCCTGCGCGCGGGGTGTGCGCCTCAGCCCTGCGTCCGGAGCGCCCGGGCGACGGCCAGCGACGTGGGGATGTGGCCCGCGGCCAGCGCGCCCGCGGCGAGGACGAGCCAGATCATGCCGAGCCAGGCCCCCGCGGTCGCGAAGACCGCGACCGGTAGTACCGCCATCGGCACGGGCACCGGACCCCACCGGCGGTAGAGCAGTCCCGGGTCACGCCGTCGCACGTAGCGGCCCCACAGCACCAGGTAGGCCGCGAGGAACATCGCCATCGGCACCGCCCACGCCCAGGTCAGCGGCGCGGGCAGCACGATGACGGGAATCACGAGACATGCGGCCTGTCCGGCGCGTTCGAGCGCCGACAGCACGGGGGAGACCCGCACGGTGGGCAACGGATGCCGCGGCGGCAGCGCGAGGAGCAGAAGGCTCGGGGCCAGCACCGTCACGGCGATCGCCAGCCCCCACGGCGAGAATCCCACGGGGCGAGGCTAGCGTGTGGCTCAGTCGTGGAAGCGCGCGCCCTTCACGATGCGGTCCACGACGTTGCGCGGGCCGCGCAGGGCGATGCCCACGAGATCCAGATCGTCGGATGCCACACGCGCCACGGCCGCACGGTTGGCGGCGTCGTGAGGAGTGGCGAAGAGGTCGCGGGTATAGATCGCGAGCGCGACGTCGTCGCGTGCCGACGCCTTCGCCCGGGCGCGGCCGAGCAGATCGTCGTCCGCGGTCATGACGAGCACCGGCTGGCGGAGCATCGGCAGATAGCGCACGCCATCGGCATCCACGTAGGGCTCGCCGACGAGGTCGGGCTCGCTCGTCGCGATCCCGGACAGGAGGAACGCGGTGACGTTGAGCTCTTGCCACGACGCCAGGTTCCCTCCGAGGACGACGACGACCTTCGTGTCGAAATGCGGTGCGGCGGTGGGGGTGTCTGCGGTCATTCGTCCAGCATCGGGCGTGGGCCGCCGGGCGTCTTGTACGTTTCTTGCATGATCGATCGGGTGCGGGCGTGGCATCCGGACGTCCCTCTCCTGCGCGAGGTCTATCACGCGAGCTTCGATCACGCCTACCCGCTGCACACCCACGACGACTGGGCCGTGATGCTCGTCGATCGGGGAGCCGTCACGTACGGTCTCGATCGCGTCGAGCATCTCGCGGCTCCCGGCGCCCTCACGCTCCTCCCGCCGGGGATCCCGCACGACGGGCGCTCCGCGGTCTCCGGCATCGGATATCGCAAGCAGGTGCTCTACGTGCGCCGCGACTGGCTGCCGGACGATACCGCCGGTCGGGTCGCGCATCGCCCCACCCTCGCGCACGGATCCGCCGAGGAGGCGACGCGGCGGGTGCACGCCGCCCTGCGGCATCCCGGCGACGAGATGGCTGCCGAGCACTGGTTGCTCGCGGTGCGGGACGCGGTCCTCACCCACACCGGCAGCGCGGCCGCGCCCGCGCGCGACGCCCCGCTCGCGCGGCGGCTGCGCTCGCTGCTGGACGACCGGTTCACGGAGTCGTTCACGATCGCCGCCGCCGCGCGCGAACTGGGTGCCCACCCGAGCCACCTTGTGCGGGAATTCTCGCGTGCCTACGGCATGCCGCCGCATCGCTACCTCGTGACCCGGCGAGTCGACGCGGCGCGGCGGTTGCTCCTCGACGGAGACCGCCCCGCGGACGCCGCCGTGCGCGCCGGCTTCCACGATCAGGCCCACCTCACCCGGCACTTCCGGCGGGTGCTGGGGGTGACCCCTGCGCTGTTCGCGGGGCGGGTGG
>NZ_VBUM01000033.1 GCF_005774735.1 Microbacterium sp. 5K110
GTCCTCCCCTCGCCGAATCTCCTCCCCTCGGCCGCACACCACAGCCCCCGGCGGGGAGGGGGCCCGGGTCATGCGGGTAGTCTGTTGCGGTGGCCTCTGCTCCCCACGAAAACCCCTATTCCGCTGCCGGCGTCGATACTGCCGCGGGTGACCTCGCCGTCGAGTTGATGAAGTCGGCCGTGCGGCGCACTCACGGTCCTGAGGTGCTGGGCGGTGTGGGCGGCTTCGCCGGCCTGTTCGACGCCTCCGCGCTGCGCGACTACGCCCGCCCGCTGCTGGCGACCAGCACCGACGGCGTCGGCACCAAGGTCGCGATCGCTCAGGCGATCGACAAGCACGACACGATCGGCGAAGACCTCGTCGGCATGGTCGTCGACGACATCGTCGTGGTGGGCGCGCGGCCCCTGTTCATGACGGACTACATCGCGTGCGGCAAGGTCGTCCCCGAGCGCATCGCCGACATCGTCGCGGGGATCGCCCGCGGGTGCGCGATGACCGGTACGGCCCTCGTCGGCGGCGAGACCGCCGAGCACCCGGGCCTGCTGGGCGTCGATGACTACGACGTCGCGGGCGCGGCGACGGGCGTCGTCGAGGCCGATCGCGTGCTCGGCGCCGAGCGGGTGCGCGGCGGCGACGTGGTGCTGGCTCTCGCCTCGAGCGGGCTGCACTCCAACGGCTACTCGCTCGTCCGGCACATCGTGGCAGGTCGCGGCATCACCTACGGCTCGGTGTCGGCCGAGCTCGGCGGCACGTGGGGCGAAGCCCTGCTCGAGCCCACGCGCCTGTACACCTCGCCCCTGCTGCGTCTGCTCGACGACGCGGCGGTGGGCCCCGGCATCCATTCGCTCAGCCACGTCACCGGGGGCGGCATCGCGGCCAACCTCGCGCGCGTCCTGCCGCAGCACACGTGGGTCGACGTGGACCGTTCGACGTGGAGCCCCTCGCCGGTCTTCCGTGTTCTCGCCGACCTGGGCGGCCTCGACCTCACCGCGACCGAGGGCACGTGGAACCTCGGTATCGGCTTCCTCGCCGTCGTCGCGCCCGAGATCGCGGATGCCGCGACCGCGGCGCTGCAGGCCGATGGCATCGCGACGTGGCAGGTCGGTGTGGTGCGCGACGACGCGCGCCCCGACGGAGAGTTCGAACAGGGCGCGAAGGGCGTCGACGGAGGCGCCGTGCGCCTGGTCGGTTCCTACGCGGATGCCGGTCACCCGGCGAACGGAGCAAAGTAACACCCCATGTGCGGCATCGTCGGCATGGCCGGGCAGGGCCCGGTCAACCAGGAGATCTACGACGCGCTCCTGCTCCTCCAGCACCGCGGCCAGGACTCCACGGGCATGGCCACCGCCGAGTCCAGCGGCGTCTTCCACATCCACAAGGCGCGCGGGCAGGTGCGCGAGGCGTTCCGCACTCGCGACATGCGCGCGCTGCTCGGCGACATCGGCCTCGGACACGTGCGCTACGCCACGAAGGGCACTGCCTCGAGCGAGGAAGAGGCGCAGCCCTTCTACGTCAACGCCCCGTACGGCATCGTGCTGGTGCACAACGGCAACCTCACGAACACGCGCGAGCTCACGAGCGAACTGTTCCACAACGACCGCCGACACCTGAACACCAGCTCCGACACCGAGCTCCTGGTGAACATCCTCGGTTCCGAGCTGCAGTCCGAGATCTCCGGCCCTGACCTCGACCCCGACCAGGTGTTCCGCGCCGTCACCCGCGTGCACGAGCGCGTGGAGGGGTCGTACGCCTCGATCGCCCTCATCGCCGGCTACGGTCTGCTTGCGTTCCGCGACCCGTTCGGCATCCGTCCCCTCATCCTCGGCAAGCGCCCCGCCCCCGAGGTGCCCGGCGGTGGCGAGCGCGACGAGTGGATCGTGGCATCCGAATCGCTCGTGCTCGAGAACGCCGGCTTCGAGGTCGTGCGCGACGTCGAGCCCGGCGAGGCGGTCTTCGTCACGCTCGACGGCACGCTGCACTCCCAGCAGTGCGCGAAGAACCCCACGCTCGCCCCGTGCTCGTTCGAGTACGTCTACCTCGCTCGCCCGGACTCCGTGATGAACGGCATCTCGGTGTACGAGGCGCGGCTGCGCATGGGCGAGCGCCTGGCCGACACGATCGCGAAGTACACCCCGCTCGGGTCGATCGACGTCGTCATGCCGATCCCGGACTCCTCGCGTCCCGCGGCGATGCAGGTGGCCCGCAAGCTCGGCATCGAGTACCGCGAGGGCTTCTACAAGAACCGCTACGTCGGCCGGACGTTCATCATGCCGGGGCAGGCGGTGCGCAAGAAGAGCGTGCGCCAGAAGCTCAACGCGATGTCGACCGAGTTCCAGGGCAAGAACGTCCTGCTGATCGACGACTCCATCGTGCGCGGCACCACGAGCCGCGAGATCATCCAGATGGCACGGGATGCCGGTGCGAAGAGCGTCACGTTCGCTTCGGCGGCGCCGCCGGTCCGGTATCCGCACGTGTACGGCATCAACATGCCCTCGCGGCAGGAACTGGTCGCGCACGGCCGTACGATCCCGGAGATCGCCGAAGAGCTCGGTTGCGACTACCTGGTGTATCAGGAGGTCGACGACCTCAAGGCCGCGATCATGGAGGGCACCGACCTGGTCGACCTCGACATGAGCTGCTTCGACGGCCGGTACGTCACCGGCACGGTGTCGGACGAGTACCTCGCCTGGGTCGAGGGCAGCCAGGAGTCTTGACCCCGCGTCGCGCGGGGACGGTCGCGCTGGCTGCGGCCGCGATCGTGCTGCTCGCGCTGACGCTGCGGATCGCCGTGGCGTCGCTGTCGCCCTTGCTGACGGTGATCGCGCGCGACTTCCCGCTACCGGCCGCGGTGGTGGGTCTCATCGGCATGGCGCCGCCGGTGGCGTTCGCACTGTCGGCGGTGGTGACTCCGGCGATCGAGCGTCGCCTGGGGCTGGAGCGGCTCGTGCTGATCTCGGCCGTCGCGGCCGCTGTGGCCCTGGGGGTGCGAGCCCTCGCGGTGGACGCCTGGACGCTGCTGGCCGCCACGGCGGGGGTGTTCGCCGCCGTCGGGGTGGCGAACGTGCTGGTTCCGGCGGTGGTGAAGAAGTACTTCCCGGAGCGCGTGGGGCTGATGACCACGGTCTACACGACCACGATGGCCGTGGCGACGTTCACGCCGCCGCTCGTGGCGGTGCCGCTGGCCGACGCGGTCGGCTGGAGGGGGTCGTTCGCCGTGTGGGCCGTCGTCGCCGTCGCCGCTGTCGTGCCCTGGATCGCGATGAGCGTGCGGGCCCGCGCGGGTCGGGACGACGTTCTCGAGGAGCCGCGCGCGTCGGTGTTGTCGCGCGTGATGCGCGTGCCGCAGGCGTGGGCGCTGGTGACCACGTTCGCGGTGAACTCGTCCGTCGCGTATGGGATGTTCGCGTGGCTGCCGACGATCCTCATCGACACCGCCGGTGTGGACGCGGCGACGGCCGGCGGCCTGCTCGCCCTGTTCTCGTTCATGGGCCTGCCGGTCTCGCTCGTCATCCCCCTGCTCATCGCGCGCTGGCGGCGGACGGGCCCGTTCTACGTCTTTGCGGTGGCGGGCGGGCTCGCCGGTATCGCGGGGCTGTTGATCGCTCCGGGCGCGGCGACCGTCCTCTGGGTCGTGCTCATCGGCCTGCCGCCGCTGATGTTCCCGATGGTGCTGGTCCTGTTCGGGCTGCGCACGCGCTCGCACGAGACGGCGGTCGCCGTGAGCGGCTTCGTCCAGAGCGTCGGCTACGCGCTCGCCGCCCTCGTGCCGCTCGCCATCGGCGTGACGCACGAACTGACGGGAGGATGGGCCGCCGGTCTGCTCGTGCTCGCCGGTGTCATCGCGTTCGTCGTGCCCGCGGGTGTCGTCGTGGCGCGATCAGAGACGATCGAGGAGGCGTGGGAACGCCGCCACGGTCGAGCGTGGTGACGAGAGGCTAAGCCTTCTCGTCCTCGTACTCGTCGGTGTACTGGTCGGCCCACTTGTCGACGTACGCGTCTTCACCCGCTTCGGGTGCGCCAAGCTCACGCTCGAGAGCCGAGTAGTTCACCGAATAGGTGTCGTACTTCAGCTCACGGGCGATCTTGGTGTTCTTCGCCTTCTGACGGCCACGCCCCATGCGAGACCCCCTCACGATCGACGTCGAGGGCCGCGCTGCGGGCCCTGCGTATTGCGGTTCCGGACCGAGCCGGTAAGAGTAACAGCCAGGATATCACGGTGCTTTCCGCCCCTGCCTGTCGCCGGTCGACGCAGGGGCATCACCGCGTGAGGAGAGGAACTCCGAAATGGCAGAGAGCACTCCGGACCGTACGCGCGTCGGAGCCGTGATCGCGGGTGTCGTGCCGGGTCAGTCCCCCCGCGTCATCCGCGCCGCCGCGCGGCAGGCCGCGCTGGCGGGCACCGAGCTCGTGGTCGTCCACGTCGACACGACGCGGTTCGTCGCCTTCGAGGACCCCGACGGATACGTCAATCCCTCGACGTTGGACGTCGTCGGCGCGGCGGCGCGTGCCGCCCTGGCAGAGGTGCAGAGCGATGCCGCGTCCGCCCTGGACGGCGACCCGGTGCCGTGGTCGGTACGGCAGGTGATCGGCGATCCGGCTCTGGCCCTCATCCACCTCGCCGATGAGATCGACGCGTCGCTGCTGGTGGTGGGCACGCGCAAGAGAGGGTTGGGGGAGTCGCTGCGCGAGTTCCTCACCGGCTCGGTGGCCGCGCGACTCACCCATCGGCAGCACCGACCGGTGCTGGTGGTTCCGCTGGGTGAGCCGTTGGCCCCCGACGAGGAGCTCGTCTGGGAGTGAGTCTCAGGCGCGCATCGCGCGAGTGACGGCCTCCGAGGCCTGTCGAAGCGCCGATTCGATCTCGTCCACACCGGATGCCGCGAGCTCGCCGCCCCGAGCGACGTACGCACGCAGTTCGGAGCGCGTACGTCCACGGAACTCCGTGATCGCGGCGTCCGCGCGGTGCAGTTGCTCGCGGCTGCGGACGCGCGGGTCGTCCTGCGGAGTGCTCTTGGCCTGCTCCCGCTCGTCGCGTGACGCGGCGGCCAGGTCGGCGCGAAGGCTGCGCATGGCATCCCGCACGCTCCCGCGCACCTCGTCGGCGATCAGTCGCACGCTGTCGGCGAGACCGGCCTGGATGCCCTCGAGGTCGCCCTCGCGGGCGTCGACCTCGGCGCGGCCTGCGTCGGTGATCTCGTAGACGGTCTTGCGCCCGTCGACGGTCTTGGTGACGAGGCCCTCTTCCTCGAGCTTCGCCAAGCGCGGGTAGATCGTGCCGGCCGACGGCGAGTAGGTGCCGCCCGTGCGCTCGGTGAGGGCCTGCATGAGGTCGTACCCGTGGCGGGGCGATTCGGCGAGCAGACTGAGGATGTACAGCCGCAGATCGCCGTGCGAGAAGACGGGGGTCATCACCACTCCTCCTCTCCGGCGAGTTCGTCGGGGCGGAGCCCGGAGACCCCGCGGCGCAGCACGGTGATCTCTCCCGAGACGGTGTTGGCGCGGACGTCGACGAACGACCCCGCGAGGGTGCCGGTCGATCCGGTGTAGTTGGTCGGGCCCGATCCCGAGCGCACGTGACCGTCGATCTGCACGCGTCCGCTGACCGAGCGAGCGACGTAGTTCGCGGGCAGCTCGCGGTCGAGGCGGATCGTGGCGGAGCCGCTGACGGAGTTGAGGCTGATCGACTGCACGGTTCCGGTGGAGTCGACGAGCATGGCGCCGGACACCGTGTCGATCGAGGCCTTCGTGACGGCTCCGGTGGCGGTGATGTCGCCCGAGACGCTGTTCGCTGTCAGTGCACCCTGCAGCTCGCGCACCTGCACGTCGCCCGAGACCGCGTTGAGGCTGACGTCGCCGATGAGTCCGTCGACCATGATGTCGCCCGAGACGGTGTTGAGCTTGGCATCCGTCCGCAGTCCCGACACCAGCGCGCTGGCGCTGACGACGCCGAGCGTCAGGGCGACGGTGCGCGGCACGGCGACGCTGACTTCGGCCTTCGGGCCGCCGGCACCGAAGTTGCGGAAGACCTCGAGGAAGTTGTCCCACCGCAGTTGCGGGTGGTCGATCTCGAGACGGCCGTCGGTCATCTCGATGCGCAGGTCTTTGACGGTGACGCCGTGCACCTCGATGCGGGCATTCGGTTCGTCGTGCGCGATGACGTCGATCTGGCCGCCGACGAGCCCGATCTTCAGTTCGCTCAGTGCGTCCACGTCGATGACGCGCGTCTCGCCCGGGTGGACGATCCATTTCTCCATGATGATCTCCTTACTCACGATATATCGCGTTGAGGCCAGTATCGAGATATATCGTGAGTTCGTCAAGGGGGGGGCTGCGGAAACAGAGGATGCGACGGAAACAGGCCCGTCCGGGCGCACCCCTGTTCTCGTGACACAGCCCGCGCGGCAGGCGCGAGCCGCGGCAGGCACGAGCCGCGGCAGGCACGACCCCGTCCCGGAGAAACACGGATGCCACGTGCTCGAAGAACACGTGGCATCCGGGGCGGGGCGAACCCGCAGGGATGAGGGCGGCGCGCACCCGAAACGCGCTCGGCCCTCCGGGGGTTAAACCGGCTTGCGGCCGCTGATCAGGCGGAACAGCAGCACGATGAGCGCGATGAGGCCGACGATGATGGCGATCCAGAGCAGGAAGCTGGCAGCCTGGCCGAGTCCGCTGAAGATGGCGATGACGATCGCGGCGACGATGATGATGATCAGGAAGATGTTCATGGGGGACTCCTTGCTGTGACCGCAGAGCGCGGTAAACCGGCGAGTGGTTGCCTTCCACGTTCTCACTCCCTCCGCATCGTGGCAGGGGGTTGACGTTTCTGGGAATTGGCTGATAACCCGCGCTGTCCGGCGTGGACGCACGCGGTCCTGTCAACCCCGCAGACGTCACGAGCGGTCGGGACGTACCGTGATGGCCCGACGAAAGGAGATGCACATGCCCCAGGGGCGAGGATCCAACAGCCTGAAAGATCCCGAGATGTACGAGGAGCTGCGCGCGCAGGGCGATTCGAAGGAGAAGGCCGCGCGCATCTCCAATGCCGCCGCCGCCCAGGGGCGCGGCAAGGTCGGAGCCCGTGGCGGTCATGCCGAGGACTACGAGGACCGCACGGTCGACGAGCTGAAGAAGCGCGCGAAGGAACTCGGCCTCACCGGCTATTCCGGCAAGAAGAAGGCCGAGCTGATCGAGATGCTCCGCACGCACTGACGGCGGCGATGTCTCTACTGACCGCCCGGCCCCGCGGGAGCGAACTCAAGCCAGGGTGAGGAACAGCTTCTCGAGGTCGTCGAGGGAGAGGCGGTCTTCCGTCGACCCGGCGTCGTCGTCGTCCGCGAGGCACGTGCGCATCGCGGTGCTGACGATGGCGAACCCGGCCCGGTCGAGGGCTTTGCTCACGGCGGCGAGCTGGGTCACGACCGCGCGGCAGTCGCCGCCGGCCTCGACCGCGTCGATGACCGCTGTCAGTTGACCTCGCGCGCGCTTGAGGCGATTCGCCGTTTTGCGGATGGTCTCGGCATCGGTGTCGCTCACGAGCGAGTCCCTTCGGTGGCGGTGCGGCCGGCGAGCCAGGTGAGGTAGCCGCCGTCGAGGTTGCGGACGTCGTGGCCGGCCGCGGTGAGCAGGCGTGCAGCGGTGTGTCCGCGCTGTCCGACCTGGCAGTGTACGACGAGTGGCCCGTCGGGGAGGGCGACCTCCCCGCGCCGCAGCTCGTCGAGCGGGATCGCGACGCTGCCGGGGATCGCTCCCTCGGCGACCTCGGCGGGGGAACGGACGTCGATCAGTGTCACCCCCGCTTCTCGGGCGGCGTCGAGCTCGTGCCATTGCAGCGTGCGCGTCAGCCCGGCGCGAACGTTGTCGGCGACGTAGCCGAGTTGGTTGATGGCATCCTTCGCCGACCCGAAGGGAGGGGCGTAAGCGAGTTCGAGGCGCGACAGCGCCGAGGCGCGCACCCCCGTCTGCATCGCCAGCGCGAGGATGTCGATGCGGCGATCGACACCGCGGCCGCCGACGATCTGTGCGCCGAGGATGCGGTCGTCGACCGGGTCCACGAGCAGTTTCACCGCCATGCGCTCGGCCCCGGGGAAGTACCCGGCGTGGTCGGT
Organism: Microbacterium sp. 5K110; assembly: GCF_005774735.1. Taxonomy (GTDB): domain Bacteria; phylum Actinomycetota; class Actinomycetes; order Actinomycetales; family Microbacteriaceae; genus Microbacterium. The sequence goes on from NZ_VBUM01000033.1 coordinate 8,106, forward strand.
CGGGTGCGTGTGCAGAACCCGATGCGGCCTGCCCTCGGTGCGCAGCCGCGCTTCGCTCGCGCCGACGGCCGCGATCACGAGCTCGAAGACCCGCAGGATGGCCACACCGGTCGCCGGTTCGGCCGATTCGACGGCGTCGGTGCCGAGGACCATCGCGTCGGCGGCCGAGCGCCCGTGGCGGTTGGCCAGGCCTGCCATCGTGACCAGCGTCGGGGCGCCCGACACGGCGTCGGTCTTCTCGGCCGCGTCGCCGACGGCGAAGATGTGCGGATCGGAGGTGCGGTGCCACGCGTCGACGGCGATGCCCCCGGACGGCCCGAGTGCCACCCCGGCGGTGGCGGCGAGGGTGGTGTCGGGCCGGGTTCCCCGCGCGTCGATGACGAGATCGGCCTCGATCGCCGCGCCGGAGGTCAGCGCGACGCCGGTCTCGGTGACCCGGGCGATCTCGTCGGAAAGGTGCAGCCCCACACCGCGCCCCCGGAGCTCGCTGACGAGCGGTCCGGCCATCTCGGTATCCAGCGGCCGGAAGGGAAGCGCTCCGCGGTGGACGAGCGAGACCTGGATGCCGCGGCGGGCGAGGTTCTCCACGGCCTCGAGGCCGATGAATCCGCCGCCGGCGACGACCGCGCGCGTCGCGCCGGACGAGAGGCTCCCGGCGATGCGGTCCACGTCCTCGATCGTGCGCAGGGTGACGACCGGAACGCCGTCGTCCGCGCCGGTCAGTGGGGCCGCCGGCAGCGACCCGGGCGAGAGGATGAGCGTGTCGTAGTCCAGGGACTCCTCGGCGCCGGTGGCCAGATCGCGGACCCGGACCGCGCGGGCGGCGCGATCGACGGCCACCACGTCGTGGCGGACCCGGACGTCGAGGGCGAAGCGCGACCGGAGGCTCTCGGGGGTCTGCACGAGCAGCGCCGAGCGTTCCTCGATCTCGCCGCCGACGTAGTACGGCAGTCCGCAGGACGCGAAGCTCACGTGCTGTCCGCGCTCGATGACGATGATCTCGTGCGCGTCGTCGAGTCGGCGCAGCCGCGTCGCGGCCGACATGCCCCCGGCCACGCCGCCGACGATGATCGTGCGCGGCACGGTCATCGACCGAAGAGGCGCGACCACAGTCCGCCTGTCTCGGTGCGCTCGTGCCCCGGGCAGCGGTCCGCGCGCGGCACTCCGGCCATGACGCTGTCCACGTGCTGGCCGCACCCGGCCCAGGTGGTCTTGCCGCAGGTGCGGCAAGTGACGGCTCGACACATGTCGATCTCCTTACGCTGTCGTGCCGCCAGTATAGCAATACCCCCGGGGGTATTGCGGGGGCTATCTCCCCCGGCGCGCTGTCACGACATCGGGGAGATCCGTCACCGGAACGATCACGATGTCCTCGACCTTCCAGTCCAGGGCGATGCACGCCTCACGTGCCTCGTCCAGCTGCGCGAGCGAGACGGTGCTGCCGCGGGGGACGACGAACGCCTCGATGTGGAAGACGTGTCCTTCGTCGCGGGCCCGGCTACCGGCCTCGCGCACCCAGTCGAAATCGGCGAGGACACTGTCGACACGGTCGGCGAGCGGGTGCGGCATCCGGTCGTCGAATGTCGTGGCCCTGGCATCCATCAGGTCGGTGATCGCGGCGACGAGGTTGCGCACGCCGTCGTGCACGATGCTCCCGGCGATGAACAGTGCCGCCGCGGCATCCAGCCACCACACCCCCAGACCGATCCCGCCTACACCGACGATCGTGCCGAGCGACGTCATCCAGTCGGCCTTGTTCATGTCGGCGTCGGCGTAGAGCACCTTGTCGTGCAGCTCGCGCGCCAGCCGCATCTTCATCCGCCCGAGGATCACCGGCGGCACGCCCGTGATCGCCATGACGGCGATCATCAGCCAGCCCAGCCACACGCTGTGCCCGAACAGCGCGACCGTCCCGATCGTGGGGTGCTCTGCTTTCAGCAGGCTCAGCCCCGACTCGACCACGAGGAATGTGCCCATTCCGGCGAGGGCGACCGCGGCGACGACGTGCCCGACCGCGACCGACCGGTGGTGCCCGTACGGATGCCGCGGGGTCGGGCGACGCCGAACGGTGCGCACGGCCACGAGGAAGGCGATCGGCGGGATGAACGACAGCAGATCCTCGAACCACGCCGCTCGCATCGCCTGAGAGTTGCCGAGGACGAGAAGGACGAGAGTCGCCGTGACGACCAGTACTCCGATGGAGACCCACTCCAGCCGCTTCGCCCGGCGGAGGGCCTCCGCTTGAGCCGCGGGGAGTTCCGTCCGGCCGAACGTCACCGCCCTCGCGCTCATCGCGCACCCTCCTCGACGAGGAACGTCTCCAGCCGTGACAGGAAGGCGTTCTCCCCGAGCGGCACGAGCATGACGATCGACGCGCGCGACCCGTCTCCCAGGGTCGCCTCGGCGTACGGGCGGCTGACGCCGGCATCCGCCGTCCACGGGGTGGCGTCGGTGAGGCCGGCCGCGACGACGTCGAGGTCGCCGTCCTTCAGCCCCCGCACGAGCGCTTCCTCGGAGCCGACGGTGAACTCCACGTCGGCGTCGAGCGAGCGAGCGAAGGCGCGCAGCCGATCGACGTCGGTTCCGGCGACGCCCTCGGGTTCGACGCGCACCCACTCGCCGTTGGGGGAGACGCCCGCGCGCAGCACCCCGCCCTCGACCGCAGCGAGCGTGCCGTCGGGGTCGGCCGGGATCCGGATGCCGCACCCCGAGGCGGCCACGGCGAGAGCGGTCGCGAACAGGAGCGCGACGATTCTGCGGCTGATCATGGGGTCCTTCCCGTCGGGGGACCCCCGATCATCTGTGCGCGGTCCCCGTTTGTCCACGGGGTTGTGCGAGCGCGGGACGAACCCCCGGCGCGTAGGGTGTCGTGCGTGGTGTCGTGGCGCGATCTCGTCTCGGTCGCCGTCGGCGGTGCGCTCGGCACGGCGGCGCGTGCCGGGCTGACCCTCGCGTTCGTGGGTGCTCTCGGGCCGGCCCTCGTGCCGATCATCAACGTCGTCGGAGCGTTCGCGATCGGCATCCTGTTCGGAATCCGCGCACGGATGCCGCGCTCGACCCGTGCCCAGCGGGCGCAGCTGTTCTTCGGGACCGGCGTGCTGGGTGGGTTCACCACCTACAGTGCGCTCGCGGTCGAATCCGCCGACCTCGCTTTGCTGTGGTGGGGTGCGGCGACGGTGGTGGTGGGGACCTTCGCGGCATGGATCGGCGTCCTGATCGGTCGCGGCGGGAAGGTGCGATGACGCCCCTGGTCTTCCTCGCGGTGGTCGTCGCCGGCGGGATCGGCGCGGCCCTCCGCTTCGCCCTCGACACGGCCATCCGCGCGCGGACCGGAGAGCGCTTCCCCTGGGGCATCCTGGTGGTGAACCTCACCGGTGCCCTGATCCTCGGGTTCGCGACCCCGCTTGCGGTCGACGAGGCGTGGCGCTGGATCATCGGCACCGGTCTCCTCGGCGGCTACACGACCTTCAGCGCCGTCGCGGTGACCACCGCTCTCCTGGCCGAAGAGGGCCGCACGCGTGCCGCGCTCTCGTATGCGGTGGTCTCGTTCGTCGGATCCGTGCTCGCGGCAGCCCTCGGTCTCACCCTCGGTCACGCCCTTTGAGCGGCCTCCTGCGCTGAGCGCGCATGGAATACTGGGTCTGGATACAGTCCTGTATCGAACGGCTGCCCTCGGCATCCGTCGTCGGTCGACCCGAAGGGCCCCGCGTGTCGTATCTGGCCGTCCTCAGCCTGCGCAATCGCGCGCTCATCGCCCTCGTCACGATCGTCGCCGCGGTGTTCGGCGGTCTCGCCCTGACGAACCTCAAGCAGGAGCTCATCCCCTCGATCGAGTTCCCGCAGCTCGCGGTCGTCACGACCTACCCGGGCGCCTCGCCTGAGGTCGTCGAAGCCGACGTGTCGACGCGGATCGAGGGCGCGATCCGCGGTGTCGACGGGCTGGAGTCCACCACCGCCACGAGCACCACGAACTCCTCGATCGTGTCGGCATCGTTCACGTACGGCACCGATCTGGCCGCCGCGCAGCAGAAGATCCTCGCCGCGATCGCCCGCATCAAGGATCAACTGCCCGAGTCGGCCGACACGACCGTGGCCTCGGCCAGCATCGACGACTTCCCCGTGATCCAGTTGGCCGTCACCGGCTACTCGGACGCCCAGACGATCCAGGCGACGCTGGAGTCGACCGTCGTCCCCGCCCTCGAGGACGTCGACGGCGTCAATGCCGCCCAGGTGGTCGGCGGCACCGGTCAGCGCGTCACGATCACCCCCGACCCCGGCCGACTCGGCGACCGCGGCTACAGCCAGCAGGCGATCACGGACGCCCTCGACGCCAACGGCATCCTCTTCCCCGGTGGCTCGGTCACCGAGGGGGATCAGACGCTGACGGTGCAGACCGGCGCGAAGCTGACCAGCGTCGACGAGATCGCGGCGCTGCCGCTCGTCCCCACCGACGCCGCGCAGATCGCGGTCGGCACCACCACGATCGGCGACGTCGCGGCCGTCTCGCAGCAGACCGACCCCGTGACGACCCTGTCGCGCGTGAACGGCGAACCGGCGCTCACGATCGCGGTCACCAAGCTGCCCGCCGCCAACACCGTCGACGTCTCGCGCGGCGTCCTGGCCGCGATTCCCGACCTCGAAGCCTCGCTCGGCGGAGCCACCTTCACGGTCGTCTTCGACCAGGCGCCCTTCGTCGAGCAGTCGATCGAGGCTCTCGCGCAAGAGGGTCTTCTCGGCCTCGCGTTCGCGGTCGTGATCATCCTCATCTTTCTGATGTCGGTGCGCTCGACCCTCGTCACCGCGATCTCGATCCCCACGAGCGTGCTCGCCACCTTCATCGGGCTGCAGGCCTTCGGGTACTCGCTCAACGTCCTGACCCTCGGGGCGCTCACGATCGCCATCGGTCGCGTCGTGGACGACTCGATCGTCGTGATCGAGAACATCAAGAGGCACTACGTCGGCGACGCGGACAAGATCCCCACGATCATCCGCGCCGTGCGCGAAGTGGCCGCCGCCATCACGGCATCCACGATCACCTCGGTCGCGGTGTTCCTCCCCATCGCTTTCGTCGGCGATGTCACCGGAGAGCTCTTCCGGCCGTTCTCGCTCACCGTCACGATCGCGATGGCCGCCTCGCTGCTGGTCTCGCTCACGATCGTGCCCGTGCTGGCGTCGTGGTTCCTCAAACCCGGCAAGGTGATCCGGGATGCCGAGGGCAACCCCGTCGATCCGGAGTCGCCGAGCGCCCCGCCCTCGCGGCTGCAGAAGGCGTACGTGCCCGTGCTGAGCTGGACGCTGCGGCACTCGTGGGTCACCCTCGGCCTGGCCGTGCTCGTCCTGGCCGGGACAGTGGCATCCGTTCCCCTGCTCAAGACCGACTTCCTCGGCGACTCGGGCCAGAACACCTTCACCGTGACCCAGAAGATCGGTTCCGCTCCGAGCCTCACCGCCGAGGACGCCGCCGCGCAGCGCGTGGAGACCGTGCTGCGCGACGTGCCGGGCGTCGAGACGGTGCAGACCTCGATCGGCTCCAGCGGCTCGGCCCTGCGTGACGCGTTCTCCGGCGGTGGTTCGGGCATCACGTACTCCATCACCTCCGAGGCCGGTGTCGACCAGGTCGACCTGCGCGAGCGAGTGCGCACCGCCGTGTCCGACATCACCGATGCCGGCGAGATCGAGGTGAGCGCCCAGGGCAGCGGCTTCGGGTCCACCGACATCACCGTCGACGTCACCGCGGCCGACGGGCAGGCGCTGCAACAGGCCGCCGACGCGGTGGTCTCGGGACTCCAGGGCCGCGACGGCATCGGCCAGGTCTCCAGCAGCCTGTCGGCCTCGCTGCCGTTCGTCTCGGTGCGGGTCGATCGGGATGCCGCCGCCGAGCGCGGCCTGTCGGAGCGCACGGTGGGCGCGCTGGTGTCGGGTGCGATGCAGCCGCGTCAGGCGGGCACGGTCGAGATCGACGGGCGCGGTCTCAGCGTGTACATCGCCTCGGACAACCCGCCCACGACGATCGACACGCTGCGGGCGCTGGAGATCCCAACGGCGCGCGGCACCGTGCGCCTCGACGAGATCGCGACGGTCGAGACGAGCCAGACGCCCCCGAGCATCACGACCGCGCGGGGCCTGCGCACCGCCACGGTCACCGTCACACCGACCACGGACGACCTCGGCAGCTCCTCGACGAGTGTGCGCGAGGCTCTCGCCGACGTGTCGCTGCCCGACGGGGCGACCGCAGAACTCGGCGGGGTCGTGACCGATCAGCAGGACGCCTTCAGTCAGCTCGGTCTGGCGCTCCTGGCGGCGATCCTCATCGTGTACGTGGTGATGGTGGCGACCTTCAAGTCGCTGCGGCAGCCCCTCGAGCTGCTCGTCTCGGTGCCGTTCGCGGCCACCGGAGCCATCCTCATGCTGCTGGTGACCGGGGTGCCGCTCGGTGTCGCCGGCATGATCGGCGCCCTGATGCTCGTGGGCATCGTCGTCACGAACGCCATCGTCCTGATCGACCTGGTGAATCAGTACCGCGCGCGGGGGCTCAGTGTGTTCGAGGCCACGATCGTCGGCGGTTCACGGCGACTCCGCCCGATCCTCATGACCGCGCTCGCCGCGATCTTCGCGCTCGTGCCGATGGCGCTGGGCATCACCGGACACGGTGGGTTCATCTCGCAGCCGCTGGCCGTCGTGGTGATCGGCGGGCTCGTGTCGTCGACATTCCTGACACTCCTCGTGCTGCCGACGCTGTACAACCTCGTCGAGGGAGCGCGGGAGCGGCGGATCGCCCGACGCGCGGCGCGGTCGACGGCCGACGCAGGCGAGGCGGAGTCGACGACGGGCGAGCAGGAGCCGACGCCGGACGAGCACCCGCTGAGCCGACGAGAGCTGCGCGAGCGCCACTGACGAGGACCGGCCCGCGCCGCACGACGCAGACACGCGCGCGCCGCGCCGGACGGGTGTCGAGGGCCGCCGTGCCGGGCATGACGGTGCGGCGGGTGAGGGCGGTGAGGGGCGCGGCCGGGCGCGAGGCGAAGGCCGCCGCGACGGCGGTGCGGACCCGGGAGGGCACCCGCTCCTGCTGCGCGGTCTCGACGGCGGGCTCCCGACGCGCCGCGGAGCCTGCGAGGCACTGCGTGAAGACGCCTGACCACGCGAACATCGCGCTGAAGGCGATGACCTCGAACAGCGCGAGGTTGATCGTCGCGGTGACGAAGAGCCACGCGCCGGCGAAGAGGAAGACGAAGACGAGCGAGGTCGTCAGGACCAGGCGCTTCGGCAGCCGGTGCAGCAGGAACGGCGAGGTGAGCAGCAGCGCGGCGAAGCCGAGCACCATCATCCCGGCGACCTTGTCGTGCAGATCCTTGTCGGTGTTGAGGGGGACGCACCCGACCAGCGCGAGATTCACGCCGATCACCGTCAGGAACAGCGCCGACGCCGTCGCGGCACCGCGGCGACCGGCCCGGCGTCCGAGGCGGCGCAGATCACGGCGCACCCGCACGGCGAAGACGACGACGAGTGACCCGCCGACCTTGAGCGTGGTGTTGAAGAACGCCGCCGAGAGGTCGCCGAACGTGCCCAGCTGGCTGAAGTGCAGCTGCCACCACAGCGGGTCGCTCGTCGTGAGGATCGAGGCGAGGATGCCGCCCACCAGCACGACGAGCACGAGCCCGGCGAGGTGCATGGTGGGGATGTCGTCGACACGACGCAGGACGCGTCGCCCGAGGGCGGGGAAGAAGGCAGAAGGGACGGCGGGACGGACCGCGATGCTCATCTCGGGCACTTTCGTCATGGACGGATCGGGCGTCCCCCCACACCGCGGAACACCCAGCCCCCGTCGGCTCATTCGGGTTTGAGCCGAGGGAACGATGGTCCTCGGTCTCCCCGGCGGCGACGGAATCCGTCAAGGGAAGGATAACTTTCCGGGCACCCTCATAGGAAAGGTCTTGCCTGCGAATTCCCCAGATCGTAAGCGGAATTCCTTGTCCCCCATTTGGGGGACAAAATGCTCATCCGCGGTATGTGATGCCCCATTCGCGACGAATTTCTTCGCCCGGTTCGAGCGAGAGGAGACCGACTCCGGTCGCGAACGCGTTCGCCGGGGCGGTCATGGGTTCGATGGCCACGGCCAGCGGATTCCCGGGATAGCGGTCGGTCGTGAAGACCTGCGCCCACTCGAATCCGGCGTCCTGCCACAGTTCGACACGCCGACCGTCGGGAGCGGTGAGCGTGTGGCGCGCCCGACCCTCGGCATCCCGCTCCAAACCGCGATAGGCGTTGTCGAGGGCCACGTCGCCGAGGCGTCGACCCGTCCGCAGGTCGGTGGCGTCGTCGACGGGCACCTCGTCGATCGGAAGCTTGCGCTCATCGAGCACGAGGGTCGACGTCCCGCTCGAGCGGATGACCAGATCGACCGTGGGGACCCCGCCGATCTGCAGGTAGGGGTGGACGCCGAGCGCCACCGGCGCGGTCTCGGCGCCGACGTTCTCGATGTCGTGGACCACGTGCAGGCCGTCAGCGAGGAGCGTGAAGGTCACGCGCGTGCGCAAGTGGAAGAGATACCCCGTCTGCGGCACGACGTCGGCCCCGAGCACGACGCGCTCGTCGGAGGTCTCGAGGGCGGTGTACGCCCCGAAGCGCAGCAGCCCGTGACTGGCGTTGCCGAGTGCGGGCTCGCTGATCGAGAGCTGCCGCTCCACTCCGCCGAAGGAGTACTTGCCGTCACGGATGCGATTCGGCCACGGCACGAGAACGACCCCGGATGCCGCGGGCGTGGGCACGTCGTCCGCGTAGCGCGGCACGAGGTCGACGCCGTCGACCGTCAGGGCGCGCAGTGCCGCGCCCACCTGGGCGATCTCGGCGGTGGAGTGCGGGCCGCGGAGGCGGAAGCGGTGGCCGGTGGGGTCGGCGGTCATGACGTGGCCTTTCGAGAGCGGGGCGGGGCTTGCAACCAGGGTCGCAGGACACGCGTCACCCAGGGAAGCACCGCGTAGGTCATCACCGGGGTGAGCAGCAGTGTGGTGGCCAGCACGCGCAGCGGCAGCGGGATCTCGGCGAACCCCGGCACGAACCCGAGCAGCCAACTGGCCAGGAGATTGGTGGGGAAGAAACCCACCCAGATCGTCACGGCCTGCTTCCACCGCGGCGGCGCGGGCGGCACCGGTTGCTGGACCGGCGAGGTCGTGGCATCCGTGGGGGTGAGGACGGAACCGAACGCGGCGTCGAACCATCCCTCGATGCCCGTGCGACGCTCGACCCGCTCCTCGCGGGCGAAGGGGCGGCCCGAATCGAGCCACCACTGCCGCTGCGATGACGTCTCCCACTCCTCGAGGGTGGTGATGTCGCGGAAGCGGTACAGCATGTACCAGAGATCGCTGTCTTCGCCCGCGCGCACCCACCCCGAGCCGAGGAAGCCCGGGAAAGCGGTCGCGAGGTCGGTGCCGGCCTGCATCCAGGAGGTCGCTTCGGCGGTGCGCGTCGGGTCGATGCGCCGCTCGATCGCCACCGTGATGGGGTGGGCGTCGGTGTCTGCCATGCGTCCATCTTCGTGGAGGGAGGGGTGTCGCGCAGGGAGGTGTGTCGCGCGCGGGCTGCGACCAGCGGTCGCCTCGGTTCCGTCGCTCCCGGAGAGCCTCGTCCCACTTATGGCGGAGCGTGTCCCACTTCTTGCCGTCTGAGCGCCGCCGAGGCGGCAACAAGTGGGACGAGCCTCGACGATGGAGACATGGATGCCATTCACAGGGGCGACCTGTAACGTTGACAGGTCGGCTCTGGACACCGCACCGTGTGCGGATGGGTTTGTGAGTCCAAGGGGCCGATGGAGAGAACGCGATCGCGTCTCGACCATCACTAGTGAATGGCCCCCGGCCGACGGATGTCCGGGTTCGCACCGCCGTGCGCGGTGCCGCTGTTTCGCGCAAACAGAACCCAGAAGGACACCCCATGCCCAAGAACAAGAAGCCCGCCGGCGGTCGCGCCGCGAAGAACTTCGAGCCGCGCTACGGCGCGAAGACCTCGTTCCAGGACCGCAAGCGCCGCCCCGACGGTGCCGATGCCGCCAAGCCCGGCAGCAAGAGCCCCAGCCACCGCGGCTACCGCGCCCCCGAGGCCGACGCCGCTCCCGTGAAGCGCCGCTGGACCGCGAATGACCGCGTCGGCCGCGACGAGGCTCACGGCATCCGCAGCCAGGCGCGTGGCGACGACCGTTACTCCCGTCCCGAGCGGGATGCCGCGCCCCGCGGCCGCGACGAGCGCCCCGCGCGTTCGTTCGACCGGAACGAGCGCCCCGCGCGCGGTGACCGTCCCGCGCGTTCGTTCGACCGGAACGACCGCCCCGCGCGGTCCTTCGACCGTGACGAGCGTCCCGCCCGTTCCTTCGACCGGAACGACCGCCCTGCTCGGTCCTTCGACCGGAGCGATCGTCCGGCACGTGACGACCGCCCCGCTCGTTCGTTCGACCGGAACGACCGTCCGGCGCGTTCGTTCGATCGCAACGACCGCCCGGCGCGTTCGTTCGACCGCAACGACCGTCCGGCTCGGTCGTTCGATCGCAACGACCGCCAGGCGCGTTCGTTCGATCGGAACGATCGTCCCGCTCGTTCGTTCGATCGTCCGGCGCGCGACGATCGTCCCGCCCGCTCCTTCGACCGCAACGATCGCCCCGCGCGTTCGTTCGACCGGAACGACCGGCCCGCGCGTTCGTTCGACCGGAGCGACCGCCCCGTGCGTGACGACCGTCCGGCCCGCTCCTTCGACCGCAACGAGCGCCCCGCCCGCTCCTTCGACGACCGTCCCGCGCGTTCGTTCGACCGTAGCGACCGTCCGGCCCGCTCCTTCGACGACCGGCCGCGCCGGGACGACCGTCCCCGTCGCACCGACGGTCCGAACCGCGCCGACTGGAACGCCACCCCGAAGCGCTCGGCCGAGCACGAGCAGCGCGTCGACGTCGTGCACGAGCGTCTTCAGGCGGAGGCCGTGGATGCCGGGACCGTAACCGGTGCCGGCTTCGCCGAGCTGGGCCTGGGCGACAACATCGTCCGCGCGCTCGCCGGTCTCGGGGCTGCGAACCCCTTCCCGATCCAGGCGGCGACGGTCGCCCCGATCCTCGAGGGCCGCGACGTCCTCGCCCGCGGCCGTACCGGATCCGGCAAGACCATCGCGTTCGGCGCCCCGCTGGTCGAGAGCATTCTGCGTGCTCAGGCCGGACAGCGTCGGGAGTTCGGCCGCTCGCCGAAGGCCCTGATCCTCGCCCCCACGCGCGAGCTCGCGCTGCAGATCGACCGCACCGTGCAGACCATCGCGCGCAGCGTCGGTCTGTTCACGACGCAGGTCTACGGCGGTGTGCCGCAGGCGCGTCAGGTCGGTGCGCTGAAGAAGGGCGTCGACATCGTCATCGGCACCCCGGGTCGCATCGAGGATCTGCTCAACCAGGGCAAGCTCGACCTGTCCGACGTCAGCATCGCGGTTCTCGACGAGGCCGACCACATGTGCGAGCTCGGCTTCCTCGAGCCCGTGCAGCGGATCCTCCGCGCGACCGCCGAGGGCAGCCAGAAGCTCCTCTTCTCGGCCACCCTCGACCGCGAGGTCGCGGCCCTCGTCGACGAGTTCCTCGTCGAGCCGGCCGTATACGAGGTCGCCGGTGAAGACCAGGACTCGGGCACCATCGAGCACCGCGTGCTCGTGATCGAGCACCGCGACAAGGCCGACATCCTCGGCTCGCTCGTCGACCGCGAGGGCAAGACCCTCGTGTTCGCCCGCACCCGCGCGTACGCCGAGATGCTCGCCGAGCAGTTCGACGAGGCCGGTATCGCCGCCGTCGCCCTCCACGGTGACCTCAACCAGCAGAAGCGCACCCGCAACCTCGAGAAGCTCACCTCGGGCCGCGTCAACGTGCTCGTCGCCACGGACGTCGCCGCGCGCGGCATCCACGTCGACGACATCGACCTGGTCATCCAGGCCGACGCCCCCGACGAGTACAAGACGTACCTGCACCGCTCCGGTCGCACGGGCCGCGCCGGTCGCCGGGGGACGGTCGTCACGCTGATCACGCGTCAGCGTCGTCGTCGCATGACCGAGATGCTCGAGCGTGCCGAAATCGCGGCGCCGTTCGAGGAGACGCAGCTCGGCGACGACGTCCTCGAGGAGCTGGCGGGTCGTCAGCTCTCGAACGTCACGTCCTGACGTCCCGTTGAACGCCCCGTCCGCCGCGTGCGGGCGGGGCGTTCGCGTTCTCAGAACAGGGTGGGTTCACTCGCGGGGGCGACGGAGGGGCGAGCGGATGCCGTGGACCTGGTGGTCCGCACGGGGCCGAGCCGCGGCGCGGTCGCGGTGCGGCTGGCGAGCCCGGGCTGAGGGCGACCGCGCGGGTGGTCGTCCTCGTCCCACCCGTCGAGGCGGTGCATCCGCAGCAGCGGTTGCACGCGCTTGCCCAGCCACCGCCGGTACGCCTGCGGCGCCTGGACCGACACCCCGGGGTACAGGCCGCGGTAGGACGACACGAGTTCCGGATGCTCGCGTTCGAGCCACTGCAGGAACCACGCCTTGGCGCCGGGCCGCAGGTGCAGCGCGCCGTAGACGACCCGCGCGGCACCGGCGGAGCGGATACGCCCGAGGGCGTGATCGAGCGCGGCGACCGAGTCGGTCAGGTGCGGAAGGATCGGCATGAGGAAGACGGTCACGCGGAACCCCGCGCCGGTGGCGGCACGGACGGTGTCGAGGCGCGCTTCCGCGGTGGGCGTCCCGGGCTCGAGCGACCGCTGCAACGTGTCGTCGAACACCGCGATCGACATCGCGAGTGTCACACGGACCTCTTTCGCGGCGTCCGCGAGCAGCGGGAGGTCGCGCCGCAGCAGCGTGCCCTTGGTCAGGATCGAGAACGGCGTGCGGTTCTCGGTGAGCGCGCCGATGATGTCCGGCATCAGTCGGTAGCGCCCCTCGGCGCGCTGGTACGGGTCGGTATTCGTCCCGAGCATCACAGGCTCCCGCGCCCACGACCCGCGGCGCAGCTCGCCGCGCAGCACGTCGGCGACGTTGACCTTGACCACGATCTGCGAGTCGAAGTCGGCACCCGAGTCGAGGTCGAGGTACTCGTGCGTCTTGCGAGCGAAGCAGTAGGCACACGAATGACTGCATCCCCGGTACGGGTTCACGGTCCAGTCGAACGGCATCGCCGAGGCACCCGGAACGCGGTTGAGCGCGGTCTTCGCCACCACCTCGTGGAACGTCATGCCCGCGAACTCCGGGGTGGTGACCGAGCGCACGAGCCCGTCCATGCGCTCCATGCCGGGCAGCGCGGCCGTGTCGTCGACGCCGAGCTTCTGTCCCTGCCACCTCATCGCTCTATGGGAACAGAGATACGAACAAAGAGCAAGCGGATACCGATGACATTCGAAATGGAGGATCGGCGAAACCTCGCCCCATTCGCACCGCACAGGTACGCGGGTGAGAATGGGTCGAGTGATGTCGCCCGATCCCGAGCTCTCTCCCCGCCGCGCCGCGCGCGCGGAGGCCGAGCGACGGGCGACGGCGGCGCTCACTCTTCCGCCGCAGCCCGCGGCCCCGGCCTCTGAGGGAGACACCGCCCCGCCCCTGCGCCGTGAGCGTCGGCAGCAGCGCGCACAGGCGGACTCGCCGCCGCTGTCGTTCCTCGCGTGGTGGCAGAAGCGCCCGATCCTCGTGCGCCGTCGGCTGGCGGCCCTCGCCCTGGGTGTCATCGTCGTGGTCGCCTGTGCGGTCGCGATCGGGACGGCGATCGCCGGTTCGCGACAGGGAGTCGACGCCCCCGATCCCGCGGTGGCGGCGGCGATGGCCGGTCCCCCCGCGGTGCCGGCCGAGGGGCTTCCCGTCCCGATCCTCGTCGAGTCCCCGGCGCCGAAGTCGCCGTGCGACGACCCCGCTGTCACCGCCGCACTCGCGTCGGGCGATGACGGCGCGACGATCGCCGCGATCGGCGGTGGGGAGGCGTTCCGTGCCGCCGTGGCATCTGGGATCGCTCCGTGCGTCTCGCTCTCGGATGCTGATCGCCAGTGGGTCGTCGTCAACAAGCAACGCCCCTACGACCCGGCGAACTACCGCCCGAACGACCTCGTGATGCCGAACGGTGTGCGGGCGCTCGAGGATTCGGCGCTGCGGCAACGGGCCGCGGACGCCCTGTCGAAGCTGGTGCAGGCGGCCGAGGATGCCGGTGCCGGCGAGATCGGCTATCTCAGCGCGTTCCGCTCGTACGAGACGCAGCAGAAGACGTACGCGGCGCGGGTCGCCGTCGGCGGCGTCGCGGAGGCGGACAAGGAGAGCGCGCGCGCCGGGTTCAGCGAGCATCAGTCCGGGCTCGCGGTCGACATCGTTCCCTGCAGTCGGTCGTGCGGCACGCTCGACGACGTCGGCGGGTCGACCCAGGGGGCGTGGGTCCGCGACCACGCGTGGGAGTACGGCTTCATCACCCGCTACGTCGACGGCCGTATCGACGTCACCGGTTTCGAGCCCGAGCCCTGGCACCTGCGCTACATCGGCCACGAGCTCGCCAAGGCCTACCACGACGGCGGATACACCACGCTCGAGGAGTTCTTCGGGCTCCCCGCGGCGCCGACGTACTGAGGCCTGGAGGGATGCCGGAATCCGGCGGGCCGTTACGATCGAGCGCATGCCCCTCGCCCTCGTCACCGGTGCCGCGCGCGCCGACAGCATCGCCGCCGGCATCGTTCCGCGGCTCATCGCCGACGGCTGGGACGTCGTCGTGAGCGACCTGGACGCCGGCGATTTCCCGTGCGACCTGTCCGATCCGGTCGCGCCGACTCAGCTCATCGAGCGGGTCGCTCGCGAGCGCGGCACGCTGTCGGCGCTCGTCCTGAGCCACGCGCACGACGTGGAGTCCGGCATCCTGGACACGACCGCCAAGAGCTTCGACGCCCACGTCGCCGTAAACGCGCGCGCGACGCTGCTGATGATCGCGGCGTTCGCCCGTCAGGCCGACGCCGTGGGCGGGGCGATCGTGGCGTTCACGAGCGATCACACCACCGGGAACCTCCCGTACGGAGCATCGAAGGGCGCGCTGGACCGCATCGTCATCTCTGCGGCGCGTGAGCTCGGCCCGCGGGGGATCTCGGCGAACGTCGTGAACCCGGGGCCGATCGACACCGGTTGGATGGACGATCGCACGCGGACGGAACTGACCGCGATGCACCCGCTCGGCCGCTCCGGTACGCCGAAGGACATCGCCGCGATCACGTCGTTCCTGCTGTCCGAGGAGGGCCGCTGGATCAGCGGCCAGCTCCTCCACACCGACGGCGGTTTCTCGGCGCGGTTCTGAGCGTCCGCCTGTCACACCCCCACGAACACCGCCGCCGACACGACCCAGAACGTCAGCACGAACACGGTGTCGCGGCGGCGCCACGGCACGAGGTGCCGCTCGGTGCGGTCTGGGTGGGCGCCGAAGGCGCGGGCATCCATCGCGAGGGCGACGCGCTCCGCGTGGCGGATGGCCCCGGCCAGTAGCGGCACGACGTAGCCGAGCCAGCGCGCGGGGGCCGAGAACCAGCCGTCGCGGGCTCCGCGCACGCGGTGCGCCTGGCGGATGACGTCGAGTTCGTGTCCGAAGCGGGGCACGAACCGGATCGCCGCGAGCGCGGCGTAGCCGACGCGGTACGGCACCCGCAGCTGCTGCACGAGCGCGCGCACGAGGTCGGTGCCCGCGGTGGTGAGGCCGCCGATGAACGCGAGCGTCATGATCGCGGCCAGCCGCAGACCGGTCGCGAGGCCGATGGTGAGCGCCCCGTCGGTGAGGGCCCAATCGCCGATGCGCAGCACCGCGGTCGTGGCATCCGTCCGTTCCGGGTCGATCCACAGCGCGAAGCCGAGCCCCACCACGACCACCGACGCCGGTACCACGACCCCGAGGAGCACGAGTACGCGCGGTGTCAGACGCGCACCGACGAGCAGCACCGCGTAGGCGAGCACGAGGAACGCCACCGGTGTGACGAGGTCGCGGACGAAGACGAGGGCGAGTATCGCCGGCAGCGCCGCCACGATCTTGGCGAGCGGGTTCAGCGCCCCGAGGAACGCCCCGCGTGCGACGGGGGCCGCCGCCAGGACGGTCACCGGTCGCTCCCGGGCAGGTCGCGCATCCGCCGGATGCCGGCGAGTTCCGGATGCCGTTCGAGCCCGGCGAGCGCGGCACGCAGGGGCGGTGCGTGCAAGCCCGTGCGGGCGAGAAGGGCGACGTCGGCGAACACCTCGTCGGCGGGGCCGTCGGCGGCGAGGCGTCCGGCATCCATCACGAGCATGCGATCGGCGTGCTCCGCGACGAGCTGCATGTCGTGGGTGACGACGATGATCGTCGTGCCCTCCGCGCGCAGATCATCGAGGAGCGAAAGGAGTTCGTCGGCGCGGGCGCGGTCCTGACCGAACGTCGGCTCGTCGAGCACCAGCACGCGGGCGCCGCCGACGAGCGCGGTGCCGACCGACAGGCGCCGCTTCTGCCCGCCCGAGAGCAGGAACGGGTGAACTTCAGCCTTGTCCGCGAGGGCGAAGCGCGTCAGGACCTCGTCGGTCTTCCGTCGCACCTCGTCGTCGCGGAGACCCTGACGCCGCAGTCCGTGCGCGATCTCGTCGAACACCGTGGTCGCGACGAACTGGTGCTCGGGGTTCTGGAAGACGAAGCCCACGCGGCGGGCGAGGTCGCGCGGCGACGCCCTCCGCACATCGATCCCGTCGATGCGCACCGCGCCCCGCGGCGGGCGCCGCACGCCCGCGAGAGCCTGCACGAGGGTCGTCTTGCCCGAGCCGTTGGCCCCGACGACGGCGACGAACTCGCCCGCCGCGATGTCGAGATCGATCCCGTGCAGCACCGGCGTGCGTCCGCGCGCGACGCGCAGGTCGCGCACCCGCACGAGCGTCTCGCGGTTCACGGGCGGCGACGAGTGCGGAGGGACGGATGCCACAGCGGGCCGCGCCGTGGCCCCGAGGGCGGCGCGCAGCTCGCCCGGGGTCAGCGGCAGCGGGTGGATCGCGTATCCCGCGCGGCGCAGGCGCAGGGCCGCGAGCGTCGCGGTCGGCAGCCACACGCCGAGCGCGTGGAGGTCCTCGGCACGATCGCGCAGCACCGCGTCGACGTCGCCGTCGGCGACCACTCGCCCCGCGGAGTCGAGCGCGACGACCCGGTCGACCAGTCCCATCGCGGCATCCAGGTCGTGCTCGATCAGCACGATGGAACGGTCGCCCGCGGCGACGACGTCGCGGAGCGCCGCGTAGACGTCGTCGACCCCGGTGGGATCGAGGGTCGCGGTCGGCTCGTCGAGGACGAGGAGCGGAGATCCCATAGCCAGGGCGGTCGCGATCGCCAGGCGCTGCCGCCCGCCGCCCGAGAGGACGTCGGGGGAGTCATCGCGTCGCTCCCACAGCCCGACGCGGCGCAGTGCCGCCTCGGCCCGGGCGAGCACCTCGGCGACGGGGAGCCGCAGGTTCTCGGGCCCGAAGCACACCTCGTCGAGCACGCTGCCGGTGATGAGCTGCGCGTCGGGGTCCTGGAACACCATCGCGACCGTCTGCGCGAGCTCGGCGACCGGTGAGGTCGCGGCATCCCGTCCGCCGACGGTCACCGTCCCCGACACCTCCGCGGGAACCGCGTGGGGGATGAGCCCGTTCATCGCCAGGCCGAGCGTGGATTTGCCGGAACCGCTCGGACCGAGCACGAGGACGACCTCACCGGGGTGCACGTCGAGGCTCACATCGGCGGGGGTGGCGCGGTCGGCGTCGAGGTGCGTGATCGCGACGTTCCGCAGGCGCAGGAGGGCGTCGACGCCCGTGCGGGGCGCCGCGGCGGTCGGGTGCGGGTGGGTGGTCACGGCTGTCCTGTCGGCGAGGACTCCAGTCTATTTAGGTGGGCCTTACCCGAGCGTTCGACGTCTCGATATCGAACCGAGGGGCGTGGCCTTCGTGAAAACGCAGCGCGACTAGGGCGAATGGGGGCGATATCGGTGGCGGCCCCGTGAAGGCGGTCACTAGCAAGGAACATGCACCGCGGGCTACCCCGAGCCCGTCGTTATCGACCGACGTCGGCGCCTTGCACGAGGCGCTGTCAGCCGCACCCAACGACAAGGACATGCCGTGATCGCCAGCAACGACTCCGAGAACGTGACGGGATTCGACCAACTAGCGTCCCCCCTCCCCCCCGCTGGACATGACGCGGGACTGATTCCGCGTCGGACGATCATTCAGGGCGCGGCCTGGACGATTCCGGCCGTAGCTCTCGCAACCGCAAGTCCCGCGTACGCGGCATCGGGCAACCAACTCGCATTCACGCAGGTGCCGTTCGACACGCCCGCATGCAGCCCCACCGACAGTGCCCTCGTTCTCCGTCTGAGCGGCGCCTCCAATGTCGGGGCATTGGTCCAGTTGTCGCTTCCGGCTGGCTGGTCGTGGGCGAGTGGGAGCGGAAGCTTCCTCACCGATTCGAACGGCGATGTGACCGTACCGGCTGGTCAGATCATCGCGGGACCAAAGCTGGGCACGATCGCCGCGACCTATGGCTCCGGGTCGACGACCGTCACAACCGCGACCGACCTTGCGGTTGTGAGCAGGGGTTCGATGCAATACTTCGGATTCATGCCCCCGGATCTCTCGGTACCTTCAGCAATCAATTCGGACTTCGTGCGCGTCTACGCCAATTGGAACAGCGTGCTCGCGCTCAAAGCGAATGGTGAGTTGTGGGTTTGCTACGACAGTGGCGCCTGGACGCAGGTGGCTTCGGGTGCTGACCTCGGTGCCAATCAGGCGGCTTTTATCGTCGATTCGGACGTGCAAAAAGCAATCTGGACGTCAGGTGGCGAGCTATACCTGGGTGGCGTGAAGGTGGCCCTTCCGGGTGGCTCGAATGCAGGTTTTGTGCGTGTCGCCGGTGGAGCCGGAACGGCCGTGGCGGCCAAATCCGACGGCGAGATATGGAAGTGGTCGAAGGTCGACGGGTGGTCCTTGCTCGGCTCCAACGGACTGTCTGGGCCTGAACAAATGGCGTGCCTGACAGCCGCCTCCGAGTCGGTCGTCTGGATCAAGGGGGGATCCGTGTACATCGATTCGATTCCAGCCGACATTCCATCGGCTGATAACAGTGAGTTCCGCCAAATCGCGGCCGGAAGAGGGCGGACTGCCTCTGACAGCGGAGTCGTCGCGGTGAAGGCCAATGGGGACGTGTGGCGTTTCAATGGGTCGACGTGGGCAAAGATTGGAAGCAATGCTGAGGTCGGGCCAGGTAAGCTCGCCTACATCAGGAATTCGCCGTACGTCGTTGCTTGGTGGATATCCGGGGGTGTGGTCATGCGTGAAAACGGCAGCCAGTTCCCATCGGCGGCCGAGAATCACGACATCATACGAATAATCCAAAATGGACCGGTTGCAATGGTTCTACGGAGGGACGGGGTGGGGTTCCGTTGGTATGACGGCGGTCAGGCTTTTGCCACTAACGTCTCTTCCGGGCTGAACCAGGGTGCACGCGCCCTCAACTCGACTTCATCGGCGGGGCTTTCGCCCGCCTACTTCATTCAGAACGCAGAGAGCTGCTGACTCCGTTCAGCACGCGCGAAGTCGCGGTGTCCCGGGCCACATTCGTAGCATCGGCGTGGCCCGGGACGGACTGACGACAGTCGGTCAGGGTCCTGGCGCTAGCAAGCCGCGATGTGGATCGCGCGCTCTGGACGGCCGAATTGCGCGAACGGTACATTCGAGGTTCCTCCGCCCGAACGGACGATCTCGTGACCGGTCTCTCCCGCCGTCAGTTCCTGCACGCCACCGCCGCCGCTGCCGCCGCGACGGGGCTCGGGTTCGACTTCCTCGCGCCGCAGCTCGCGCGCGCGGCGACCCTCTCGGCCGACATCCCGTCGACGCTGCTCCAGACGATCCGGCGAGGCCCCGTCCTGTCGGGCAAGTACCGCACGCTCACCACCGGGCCGGGGGAGCCGTACGTCCCGCGCATCGACGTGCTGCGACGCTCCCCGTCGCCCGCGCGCACCACGGCCCGCCGCTCGCTGCTGTACCTCGGCCACCTGTCCGACCTGCACGTCATCGAGGCGCAGTCGCCGGGCCGCATCGAGCCGATGATCGTGCAGGACCACTCGGCGTGGGGCTCGGCCTTCCACCCGCAGGATCCGCTGAGCCCGCACGCGACGGCGGCGATGGTGCAGGCGTTCTCGGACGCCCGGTACAGCCCTCTCACGGGCGCGCCGATGAGCGCGGCGATCGTCACCGGCGACAGCGCCGACATGCACTCGCACCTCGAGCTCCGCTGGTACATCGACCTCATGGACGGTCTCGCCGTCGACCCGGCCACCGGCGGTCCCGAGTGGCAGGGCGTCCAGGCCTGGAGCGAGGCGACCTGGGCGTACCGTCCCGGCGACCCGAGCGGTGGGGACTTCGGCGACTACGGCTTCCCGCGCCTGCCCGACCTCCTCGCGCAGGCGATCGCGCAGCCGGTGAAATCCGTGGGCCTTCCCGCGCCCTGGTACGCCGTGTACGGCAACCACGACACGCTCCTGCTCGGAACGTTCGACATCAGCCCGCAGCTGCGCGCACTCGCGGTCGGCGCCCGCAAGTCGTACACCCTGGATGCCACGGCGTCCACGGCCCTCGAAGGCTGGGCCGCGGGCACGAGCGTCCTCGCGCAGGTCCTCGCCGCTCTCGGATTGGCATCCGGGGGTCCGGGGTTCAAGGAGGTCACGGCCAACCCCGAGCGCTACCTGTTCGAGCAGCGGGACTTCATGGCCGAGCACTTCCGGACGGAGCCCACGCCCGGACCCGTCGGCCACGGCTTCACCGCGCACAACCTCGCCTCGGGCGAGACGTGGTGGCAGGCCGACCTCAGCCCGCGGGTGCGCGCGTTCGGACTCGACACGTGCAACGCCGTCGCCGGGCCCGACGGTGCGGTGCCCGAGTCGCAGATGCGGTGGCTGCGCGCGCAGCTCGAGATCGCGCAGCGCGACCAGGTGCTGGCGCTGATCTTCAGCCACCACAACAGCCTCACGCTCGAGAACCGCGCGACCCGACCGGGGGTGGACGAGAAGCTCTACGGGGCCGACGAGTTCGTGGCGATGCTGCTGGAGTTCCCCGTCGTCGTCGGGTGGCTCAACGGCCACACGCACTTGAACCAGATCCTCGCGCATACGAACGAGAAGAGCGGCTTCTGGGAGATCACGACGGCGTCGTGCATCGACTTCCCCCAGCAGCAGCAGGTCGTGGAGATCGTCGACAACCGCGACGGCACGCTCTCGCTCTTCACGACGGTCCTCGACCACGCCTCACCTGCGGTCCCCGGGAACTCGGGATCCGTCGCCGACCTGGCATCCCGCAGCCGCGAGCTCGCCGCCAACGACTGGGCCGAGACGCCGCTCATGCGCCGCGGCTCGCCGCTGGACCGCAACACCGAGCTGCTGCTGCCGGCGCCGTTCGACCTCTCGGTGATCACCGACGCGCAGCTCGAGGCGCAGCACGTCACCGAGCGCGCGCGGATCCTCGCGTACGAGAAGGAGCGGGGGCTGTGAGGCGGTCTCTGTTCGCGCTGCCGCTGGTGGCGGTCATCGCGCTGACCGGCTGCTCCCAGGTCGCTGCGATCGCCCCCGTGGGCGGCAACCACCTCACCGAGGTGCGTTTTGCCACCATCGACGTGCTGCAGCAGAAGGGCATCGCGCTCGAGGCGGTGCCGACCTGCACCCGCGCCGACGACGGCGCGATCTCGTGCGCCGGTACGACGGCCGACGGTGCCCCGGTCACGGCCACCTCGCCGTCGACCGACCCCGACAGCTTCACCGTCACGGTCGACTCCGACACCGTGTTCACCGGCAGCGTCAGCGCCGTGATCGACCAGGCCGCGGGGGTCGCCCCGTGAGGCGCGCGCTCCTCATCACGGCCGTCGTGCTCGGGAACGCCGTCGTGCAGGCGCTGTGCGTGATCCCGGGGCTGACGCCCGCGGCATCCCTCGTCTTCCTCGGTCTGCTGGCCGTTTCGGTCGCGGCCCTCGTCGCAGCCGCCACGGCGCTCGTCGTCCTGGTCGGCGCTGCGGGCCCGCGCCGCCCGCGAGTGCTCCGGGCGCTCGCGGCCGTGGTGGTCGGGCTCGTCGTCGTGGGCGCGCTCGCGGTCGCGTCGTCGGCGACCCTGGTGCCCTCGCTGATCGTCGCGGTCGTGATCGTCTTCACCGGCGGGAAACCCGGATGCCACGGCGTGGAGCGGCCTGCGGGCGTTCGCGTGGCATCCGGTTCGGGCCGTGCTGCTCGCCGTGGTGACCGCGCTGGCGATCGGGGTGCTCGTCGTGGCCGCGCTGCTGCTCGGCTTCTTCGTGACCGGGTGGCTCGGGTCGTTCGCGACGTGGGCGGTCGTCGGTGCGGTGGCCGCCGTGCTCGCCCGGGCCTGGGCGCGGCTCGCGGTGCACCCCCGGCGCGTGCGGGTCGCCTAGCGCCGCGACAACCCGCGCGCGACGCCGGCGCCGCGCAGGCCCGATCCGATCACGAGGCCCACGGCGGTCCACACGACCGGGCCCAGCACGCCGACGATGAGGTACGTGATCCGCGCCCACGGCGCGAGGGCGCCGATGTCGGCGGCGAACCACACCGCGACCGCGACGATCAGCCCGATGATCACCGCGGAGACGAAGAAGCGCGCCGTCGCCCACACGCGGTAGCGGGTGAGAGCGGCGACGCCCTCCTGGATGCCGCCGAACAGGATCGCCGTGCCGAGGAACCGGAAGGTCCACTGCGGCGCCATCGCACTGGCCACGAGAGCCGCGAGAACGTGGGTCAGCAGCGCGACCCAGGGTCGACGCACCACCTGCTGCGCGATGATCCCGGGCAGCACGTGCGACCCGAGCACGAGGCCGTACGCCCACGGCGCGGTCGCCAACACCACGAGGGTCAGCCAGCCGGCCGCCCCGCCCAGGATGCCGGTTCCCACGCCGATCGCGGCGCACACGAGAAGGACCCGGGTGGAAAGACGCGAGGTCGACACGGGATCAGCGTATCGGCGTCGCGGCATCCGATTGACGGACGCCGTCCAAAAGAAACCGTTGGTGATGAATTGGCCGTGAGTTATGTTTGGGCAACGCGCGCCACAGATGCCGCGCAGATCGCTCAATTCATCCCCCCGTTTGGAGCGCACTATGGGTCGTCCCCTGCGTTCGGCCGCGGTCATCGCGTTGGCCGGGCTTTTCACCGCTGCCGGAGTAACTTCCGTGCAGGCCGCCGAAGTGGGCGAGGGGGTGACACCCCCCACACCCATCGAATCCTCCACGGGCCGCTACATCGTCGTGCTCGACGAAGCCCCCGTCGCCACCTATGGCGGCGGTGAGGCGGGCCTGGATGCCACGAAGTCCGACGACGCGCGGTTGGACACCGACTCCGACGCGGTCCGGGAATACTCCGCTTTCCTCGAGCAGCGTCAGCAGGACGTCGCCGCCGAGGCCGGAGTCGACGCCGACTACTCGTACACGCTCGCCGTCAACGGCTTCAGCGCCGCGATGGATCCCAACCAGGCCGCCAAGCTCGCCGCCACCAAGGGTGTGCAGAAGGTCGTTCCGGACGAGATCCGCCACCCCGCGGCCGTCCCGTCGACCGAGTTCCTCGGGCTCGAGGGCGACGGCGGTGTCTGGCAGAAGGTCGGCGGCATCGAGTCCGCCGGTGCGGGCGTCGTGGTCGGTGTGATCGACACCGGCATCGCCCCGGAGAACCCGTCGTTCGCCGGTGACCCGCTCGGCACGACGCCGGGCGACGAGCCCTACCTCGACGGCAATGACGTCGTGTACCGCAAGGCCGACGGCACCGACTTCCGCTCGCCGCGAGTGGCGACAGGCAACGGGTGGTCGGTGGACGACTATTCCACCAAGCTCGTCGGTGCGCGCTACTTCGACCAGGGCGCCGCGGCCACCGGCTTCACCTTCGAGGCCGACTACCGGTCGCCCCGCGACGGAGACGCGCACGGCTCGCACACCGCCAGCACCGCAGCCGGCAACAACGGCGTCGAGGCCAGCGTCGAGGGCATCGACTTCGGCGCGATCTCGGGTGTCGCCCCGGCGGCGAAGGTCGCCGCCTACAAGGCGTGCTACTCCGGCCCCGACCCGCTCGTCACCACCGACGACGTCTGCGCGCTGAGCGACCTGCTCGGCGCGATCAACGCCGCCGTGGCCGACGGTGTCGACGTCATCAACTACTCCATCGGCGGCGGCTCGGCCACGACCACCCTCGCCCTCGAGGACGCGGCGTTCTTCAACGCCGCCGCGGCGGGCATCTTCGTCGCCGCCTCGGCCGGAAACTCCGGCCCGGACGCCTCGACCGCCGACCACGCCTCGCCCTGGTACACCACCGTCGCGGCATCCACGATTCCCACGTACGAGGGCACCGTGACGCTGCCGAACGGGTTCCAGGCGGCCGGGGCCTCGGTCTCGGTCCCCGCCGGCGAAGAGGTCACCGCCCCCGTCGTCTACGCCGGCGACATCGCCGCGTCCGGGACCGACCCGGCGAACGCGGCACTGTGTCTGCTCGGCTCGCTCGACGCCGCGCAGGCCGACGGCAAGATCGTCGTGTGCGACCGCGGGCAGAACGCCCGCATCGAGAAGTCGCAAGCCGTGAAGGACGCGGGCGGCGTGGGCATGATCCTCGTCAACGTCACACCGGCCTCGGTCGACAACGACTTCCACTCGGTGCCCACCGTCCACATCGACGCGCGCTACCGCGACGACCTGCTCGCCTACGCGCAGGGGACCCCGGATGCCACGGCCACGCTCGTGGGCGAGAACATCACGGGCGAAGAGACCCCGACGCCGCAGGTGGCCGGATTCTCGAGCCGCGGACCGATGCTCGCCGACGGCAGCGACGTGCTGAAGCCCGACGTCTCGGCTCCCGGTGTGGCGATCCTCGCCGCCGCCGCGAACGCCGAGGGCGCCGCTCCCACGTTCGAATTCCTCTCGGGCACGTCGATGTCGTCGCCGCATGTCGCCGGTCTCGCCGCGCTCTACCTGGGGGAGCGGCCGTTGGCCGCGCCCGCCGAGGTGAAGTCGGCCATGATGACCACGGCGTACGACACGGTCGACGTCGACGGCGCTCCCGCGCAGGATCCGTTCGCGCAGGGTGCCGGTCACGTGGACCCGACGAAGTACTTCGACCCGGGTCTGCTGTACCTCAACGGCCCCGCCGACTGGGCGGCCTTCCTGCAGGGCAAGGGCCTCGAGGACTTCGGTGTCGAGCCGATCGACGGCAGCGACCTCAACCTCGCGTCGATCTCGATCGGGTCGCTCGCCAAGCCGCAGACGGTCACGCGCACGGTGACCTCTACGCAGGCGGGGACCTTCGTGGCATCCATCGACGTGCCGGGGCTGGATGCCACGGTCGAACCGTCGACGCTGACCTTCGGCGCCGCCGGAGAGTCGCAGGAGTTCACGGTGACGTTCGCCCGCACCACGGCCCCGGCCGAGGAGTGGACGACCGGCTTCCTCACGTGGACGAGCGGCGACACGCAGGTGCGCTCGCCGATCGCCGTGCGCTCGACGACCGCCGAGGCTCCGGCCGAGGTCGCGGGCACCGGCCTGTCGGGGTCCACGGGCGTGGAGATCCTGCCGGGCGTCAGCGGTGAGCTGCCGCTGACGGTGTCGGGGCTGGCGGCCGAGACGCTGCTGGTCGATACCGACAACCCCGTCGAGGGCCATTCGGGCAACCAGGACTCCGGTGACGCGGACGGCTACGTCCGGTGGATCGTGGACGTGCCCGAGGGGACGACCCTCTCGCGCTTCGACCTCGACTCCTCGGACGACACCGGCAGTGACCTCGACCTGTTCGTCTCGCGCGTCGTGAGTGCCGACGACCTGCGGTACTACGAGCGGTTCACCTCGGCGACGGCCTCGGCCGACGAACGGGTGTCGCTGTCGAACCCGACCCCGGGCACGTACCTCGTCGAGGCGAACATCTACTCGTTCACGGCACCGTTCACGTGGGACATGACCTACGCGAACGTGCAGCCCGGCGGCGAGGGACAGCTCACGGCGACGCCGAACCCGATCCCCGCAGAGCAGGGCGTGGCGACGACGTACGAGCTGTCGTGGCAGGGCCTCGCGCCCGAGACGCGCTACCTCGGCGTCGTGCAGTACGGCGAGTCCGCGGTGCAGACGGTGCTCACGGTCGACTCGGGCCAGGCCGCGCCGGTCGTCGTGGATGCGCCGACCGTCACCGGCACGGCGAAGGTCGGCCGCACCCTCACCGCGACGGCGGGCACATGGAACCCCGCCGAGGTCACCACGGCGTTCCAGTGGCTGCGCGGGGGTCAGCCGATCGAGGGCGCGACCTCGTCGACGTATAAGGTGCAGCGCGCCGACGTCGGCACGGTGCTGTCGGTGCGGGTCACCGCGACGGCCGCGAGCACCGGGCTCACCGGTACCGCCGACAGTGCGGGCGTGCCCGTCGTGGCATCGTCGCGGACGACCGTGACGGTCAGCCCGTGGGTCGGTCGGACGTCCGACACCTACACCCTGACCGTGAAGGTGCGCCCCTCGGGCGGCCCCGCGGCCACGGGCGAGGTGACGGTGACCGTCGCCGGGAAGCCGTACACGGCGACCCTCGAGGACGGCCGCGCCACGATCACGCTCGACCCGCAGACGCGGGGCCTGCGGATCATCGAGGCCGAGTACGCCGGCAGTGACACCGTCGACGACTCGAAGGCGTACAGCGCGTTCATCGTGCTGCGCTGATCCTTCTGCCGACCGCGGCGTCCGGGCTCCGGCTCGGGCGCCGCGGTTGCGTGTGCGGGGGTGTGCGGGCGCTGGGGTGCGTGGCG
>NZ_VBUM01000034.1 GCF_005774735.1 Microbacterium sp. 5K110
GGCGTACGTGATCTCGGGGCGGCCGGGGCCGCCGTAGCGAGGTTCGCGGCGCACGCGGCCCACGTCGGCCAAGTGCTCGAGGTAGCGGCGTGCGGTCACACGCGACATGCCCTCGCGCTCGCCGACCTCGGTCGAGGACACCGCCGCAGCGGCGGTGCGGACACGCTCGGCGACGGCCTGCAGCGTCTCGTCGCTCAGGCCTTTCGGAAGCGTCGGCGCGACGGTGCGGAGCGTCCCCAGCAGGGCGTCGACCTCGGACTGGGTCGCTTCGCCGGCGGCGCGGTCGAGCCCCTCGACGTAGGCGCGGTAGGCCTCGAGTCGCTCGCGGAAGGCGGCGAACGTGAACGGCTTGATGAGGTACTGCACGACGCCGGTCGACACCGCGGCGCGGACGGTCGCGGCATCCCGGACCGCCGTCACCGCGATGATGTCGACGCCCGCGCCCATCGCGCGCACGCGCCGGGCGACGTCGAGCCCGCCGCCGTCCGGCATCGTCATGTCCAGCAGCACGAGGTCGATGGGGCGGTGGGGGTCGGCGATCGCGGTCAGCGCCGCGCGAGCGCCCGCGGCCTGGCCCGCTACCGCGAACCCCGGCAGCCGCTCGACGTAGGCGGAGTGCAGTTCGAGGGCGAGGGCATCGTCGTCGACGATCAGCACGCGGATCACGCGGTCACCGCCTCGACGGGAGCTGGGAGCAGCACCCGCACGGTCGTGGGATCGGCGGTGACGCGGAGGGTGCCGCCGTGGGCCGCGACGATGTCGCGCACGAGGGCGAGTCCCACCCCGCGGCCGCCCGGCGCCGCGGCATCCTTGGTCGACGCACCGAACGCGAACGGGTCCGCCAGACGGGGGTCGAAGCCCGTCCCGCTGTCGCTCACCTCGATCACGACGTCGGCAGCCCTTCGCGTCAGGGAAGCGCGCACCCACCGCGGATCCGCGCCGGCGGCCGCGGCATCCATCGCATTGTCCACGAGGTTGCCGACCATCGTCACCGCCTCGGCCGGGGCGAGGGGCAGCGCGGGCGTGGGCTCATCGACGTCGAGGTCGAGGGCGACGCCGCGTTCGGCGGCCTCGTCGAGCTTGCCGAGCAGCAGCGCGACCACGACGGCGCCGTCGTTGCCCGCCACCAGGCGGTCGGCGAGCGCCTGCCGATCCTCGGTGGAGGCCGCGATGAGCCGGCGCGCGTCATCGATGCGACCGAGCTCGAGCAACGCCAGCAGCGCGTGCAGACGGTTGCCGTGCTCGTGCGTCTGCGACCGCAGGGTGTCGCTCAGCGTGCGCACGCCCTCGAGCTCGCCGAGCAGCGCCTGCAGCTCGGAGCGGTCGCGCAGGGTCATGACCCGACCGCGCTCGGGAGCGCGGCGGCCGGTCAGGTCGCGCGCCTCCTCCTGGTTGATCAGCAGCACGCGGTCGCCCGTGACGACCGTCTCCTCGACCATGCGGCGGCCGCTCACGAGTGCCTCGGCGAGGGCGGCATCCATGTCGATCTCCCGCGGGTCCAGGCTCACTTGCCCCGTCGTGGCGGGGGGAAGGCCCAGCAGGTCGGCCGCCTCGTCGTTGTACAGCACGATCCGGCCCTCGTGGTCGGTGACGACGAGCCCCTCGCGCAGCGAGTGCAGGACGGTCTCGTAGCTCTCGACGAGCCGCGCGAGTTCGCGGGGCGTGTACGAGCCGGTGACACGGCGGGCGCTGCGACGGACGTAGAGCGCACCGAGGATGCCGATCCCCACGATTCCGGCCGCGGCGGTGACGATCAGCGGCACGCGTGCGGCGAGGTCGGCCTGCACCGCGCCCAGGGTGACCCCGACCGAGACGAGGCCGACGATCTCGCCCTCGTCAGCGCCGTCCGCGCGGATCGGCGCGATCGTGCGGACCGAGGGGCCCAGGGTGCCGCCGTACACCTCGGTGTGCGTGCTTCCCGCGAGCGCCTCCTCGCGCGAGCCCAGGTACGGTTCGCCGATCTCGGAGCGATTGCGGTGGGTCAACCGGATGCCGTCGGGCGTCATGATCGTCACGAACGACAGGTCGGCGTCCGACAGGATCGCCTCGACCATCGGCTGCAGCGTGTCCGAGTCCCGCTCGCGCACCAGCGCGGCGACCTCCGGTTCGTGCGCGAGGGTCTCGGCCACGGAGCGCGTCACTTGCTCGGCCTGCCGCTGACCGGAGTCCGACAGCTGGACCGACATGAGCGCCGCCAGGACGCCCGCGACCAGCACGACGACGCCCAGCGACACCATCGCCAGCCGTCCGCCCACGCTCAATCGCACGCCGTGCCCTTTCCGGTCTGCCGTGAACAATACGACCACAACTCGGCCCGGGGTCGGCGCTCCCGCAGAGTCGTCACGTCGCCGGCGACCCCGCCGGACTCAACGAAGACGTTAGGAAAAGGGGAAGTCGCCGATGTCTCTCTCACTCCGCACCACGCGCGACGGTCGTCCGCGTAAGAAGATCGACCGCAACCACTGGCTCTACATCGCGGTCATCCTCGCCGTCGTCGCGGGCATCGTGGTGGGACTCACCGCCCCGCAGTTCGCGACGGGCCTCGAGCCCCTCGGCAAGGGCTTCGTCAACCTCATCAAGATGATGATCGCGCCGGTGATCTTCTGCACGATCGTCGTCGGCATCGGCTCCATCGCGAAGGCGTCGACCGTCGGCAAGATCGGCGGACTGGCGATGCTCTACTTCCTCGTCATGTCGTCGTTCGCGCTGGTCATCGGCCTCGTCGTCGGCAACATCATCCACCCCGGCGAGGGCCTGAACATCGCCGGTGCCACGTACGAGGCGGCCCCCGAGGCCACCACGACGCAGGAGTTCATCCTGGGCATCATTCCGACGACGTTCTTCTCGGCGTTCACCGGCGGCAGCATCCTGCAGGTGCTGTTCATCGCCCTGCTCGTCGGCTTCGCGCTGCAGGGTATGGGCGAGCGCGGGGCGCGCATGGTCGAGGGCATCCGCAACTTCCAGGCGCTGGTCTTCCGCATCCTGGGCATGATCCTGTGGCTCGCGCCCATCGGTGCGTTCGGCGCGATCGCCGCGGTCGTCGGCAAGACCGGGTTCCAGGCCGTGATCAGTCTCGGCATCCTGATGGGGGCGTTCTACCTGACGTGCTTCCTGTTCATCACGCTCGTCCTGGGTGTGCTGCTCTACGTCGTCACGCGGGTCAACATCTTCGCGCTCATGAAGTACCTGGGCCGCGAGTACCTGCTGATCGTCGGCACCTCGTCGTCCGAGGCCGCGCTGCCCCGCCTCATCGCCAAGATGGAGCACCTCGGCGTCTCGAAGCCCGTCGTGGGCATCACCGTGCCCACGGGGTACTCGTTCAACCTCGACGGCACGGCGATCTACCTCACGATGGCGTCGCTGTTCATCGCCTCGGCGATGGGCGCACCCATGTCGATCGGCGAGCAGATCGGGCTCATGGTCTTCATGATCATCGCGTCCAAGGGCGCCGCCGGGGTGACCGGCGCCGGCCTCGCCACCCTGGCCGGCGGTCTCTCGGCCTACCGCCCCGACCTGGTCAACGGCGTCGGCGTGATCGTCGGCATCGACCGGTTCATGTCCGAGGCCCGCGCGGTCACCAACTTCACCGGCAACGCGGTCGCCACGATGCTCATCGGCGTCTGGACCAAGCAGTACGACGGCGAGCGCGTGCGTGAGGTGCTCTCGGGCCGGATGCCGTTCGACGAGGCGCTCCTCACCGGTCACGACCACTCGGCCACCCCCGCGGCGGATGCCAAGGAAGAGGCGTCGGCGGAGGCCGGCACCGGGCCCGCCCCGGTCGACACCCGTGCCCTGGACGCCTTCCGCGCCCAGGCGGAGGCCGAGGCGGCGGCTGCGGCGCGGGGTCGCTCGTGAGCCTTGCGCACCTGGGGGCGGGGACGGCTTCGGCCGCCTCCGCCTCCGCGCGCGTCGACCTCGCGCGGACGTGGCTGCTGCGCTCGCCGCTCGCGGCGGACGGCGGGACCGCGGCCGACGTGCGTGTCCTCGACCTCGAGGACGGTCTGCCCGCGGGCCGCAAGGCCGAGGGGCGCGACCGTGCCCGCCACGCGGCCGAGGCGGCGCCGGTGTGGCTGCGCATCAGCGCTGCCGGAACTCCCGACGGCGAGGCCGATCTCGCGCTGGGCCGGGACCTCGACGATCGTCTCGCGGGCGTCGTGCTGGCGATGTGCGCGGGTCCGGCCGACGTCGCGCACGTCGCGGCATCCCTTCCCTCGGGGGTACCGATCGTCGCGATGATCGAGTCGGCCGCGGCGCTGCTCTCGGCCCCGGCGATCGCCGCCCACCCCGCGACGCGGCGCCTCGCGTTCGGCACCGGCGACTTCCGCCGCGACACCGGCATGGCCGCCGACCGCCTCGCGCTGTCGTGGCCGCGCGCGCAGCTGGTCGTCGCGTCGGCGGCGGCCGGGATCGCCGGGCCGATCGACGGTCCGTGCGGCGCGGGCGAGCAGGCCCAGGATGCCGCGGCCCACGCCGCCGCGATGGGCTTCACCGGGACGCTGGCGCTGCGGGATGCCGCGATCCCCGGCGCCCACGTCGGCTTCACGCCGTCGCCCGACGAGGTCGCCGCGGCCCGGACCTTGCTCTCGGCGACGCCCGACGGCCCGGTCGACGGGTCGTACGCCCCTGCCCGGGCCCGCGCCCGCGCGCTCGTGGCCCGCGCCGAGGCCCTGGCCGCGCTCTGACGCCGACGCCGGTCCGGGCTGTGCGGCGCCACCGTGGCACCACCGTGGCGCCACCGTGGCGCCCAGATCACGTGATCTGATCGAGGTGACCCGCTGTGGAGCGCCATGACCTGTGACCTCGGCGAGTTCACGTGATCTGGCGGCGCTGCGGGCCCGCGGTCAACGCGACCGGAACCATCCACGCCGCCGCCGCGCGAGCGGAGCGGCCGGTGTCGCGGCGAGGCGCCGGCGACGGCGTTCGGCCCACGCGGCCACTTCGGCCTCGACGTCGACGGTCGGGGTCACTACGGGCGGCCCGCCGAGGAGCTGCCTCCGCGCATCGATGACGCGGCGGTTGAAGTCCTCGAGCGCCTCGCGCACGTCATCCTCGCGAGACAGCGCGTCCATGCGCGTGGCGAGCTCGGTGTGCTCGACCCGCAGCGTCAAGGCGGGCGGCCCGAGACCGCTGAGTTTCTCGGTCTCGATCTTGCGGCGGATCCACCAGTCCGGATCGTGGCTGCCACCGAGATCGGGGAGCGGCTTGCCGGCCCCGGGTAGGTCGTCGAAGTCGCCGCGGCGGATCGCCTGCTGAATTGCGGTCTCGACGTAGGCCGCCCGCTCAGCGGTGGTCGAGCCGCGTGGGGGAGCGGCATCCTCGGGCTCCGGTTCGATCCCGGCATCCCTCAGCCGCCGGTCCAGGCGGTAGCGTTCCGCCGCCTGCCTCGGGTCGTCGCTCATGCTGCCTCCGCGGTGTGCTCGGGTTCCTCCAGGCTACGACGCCCACAACTCCGGCAGGGCGTATCCGCGGGAGGGGGATGCCGTGGCGGCGTGCGTGTGTGCAGGAGTTGTGCCGGGTGCGGGGGCGGCTACAGCCCGAGCGGCTACAGCCCGAGCCGCCGCAGCCGGAGCCGGGCCATGTCCTGGGCGCGCGGGCCTGAGCCGAGCGCGCGCTCGGTGACCCGCAGGATGAGCCGGGTCGCGGTCTTCACCGGCAGCCACGACCGGCGCACGCCCAGCATCCGCCGCAGGCGCGGGGGGATCGTCGCCACGGCCGCCGCGAAGAGCACGCGGTAGGCGATGCCCATGACGCCCGTGAACGGCGGTTTCTTCAAGAACCGCACGACGTCGTCGACCCGCTCGTCGCGGCGGAGCTCGCCGCGGTCGAGGAACCCGTCGAGTTCGCCGCGCAGCGCGGCCTCGGTGAGCGGGGGATCGGGGATGCGCATGAGGCGACCGGCCGTGGCCCAGTCGGCGACGTAGGCATCCGGGCCCCCGGGGATCGTCCCGCCGTAGGCCTGGTGGCTCGACAGGAACGCGTCGGTGAAGGCCAGGTGCACCCAGCGCACGAGGTCGCGGTCTTCGGCGGTGTAGCCGCGCTCCCCGCCGTCGCCGGCGACGTACGTGCCCTGGACGCGTCGGTGGAAACGCCCGACGCGGGCGGTCTCGGCATCCGCTTGGGTGGTCGATCCGTACGTGAGCGTGATGACCCAGCGCACGGTGCCGGTGAGGCGGCCGATGGGATCCTCGCGGTAGCGCGAGAAGTCGTGGACCCCGGCCAGAGCCCCGGGGTGCAGGGCCTGGAGCAGCAGAGCCCGGATGCCGGCCACCAGGGTCCCCATCCCGGCATGAACGGTCCACGCAGGACCGTTCTCGACGAAGTACCCCGCGTCGTCGCCCTCGGCGATCGCGCGGACGTACGGGGCCATCCCGGTCGGGTCACCCGCGAGAGCGGTGAGGAGCCGCGCGCGCAATCGGGCGACGTGCGGCGGGACCGGGGGAGGAGGCGTCACCCCTCCAGCGTGCCATCGCGCGGGAGGGGTGGGGCCGGATCAGTGACTCTCGTGGCTGATGACGGGGACCGATCCGTCGTCGCGCAGCAGCACCGCGTTCTGCGCGGAGCCCAGGGCGGGGGTGACGACCACCGCGATGACCGAGGCGGCCACGAGAAGACCGACGACGCTCATCGGCTGCGCGGTACGCGGGGAGTCCCCGGAGCGGCCCCGTCGGCGCAGGTGCACCGCAGCGGCGCCCCCGACGACGACCAGCAGAAGCATGGCCGCAGCGACGGCGAGCACGCTCGTGTGCGCGGGGAGGACGAACATCAGGGCGGACGTGGCGACCAGCGCGATCAGCACTCCCGCGAGGGTGGCCCGGGGCGCGACGAGTCGCCCCAAGGCCAGGACGGCGCCGCCCCAGACGAGCGAGGCCACACCCAGGACGACCAACCCCGCTCCGAGGCCGCGCGAGGCGACCCCGGAGCCGGGCCCGACGATCGCGCCCGCACCGAGGGAGGCCACGATGAGCCCGGCCCCCCATGCGGACACGGAGGGCCACGACCGGACGAAGGTCGCAGCGTTCACGATCAGACCGCCGCGGTGCGGGGGACGTTGCGCTCGGTGCCGAGGCCGACACCCAACAGCACGACCGCGCTGGCGAGGTGCAGGAAGTGGTCGGCCGTGTTCAGCGCGAGGATGTTGGCGGCGGTGCCCACCAGGAAGAAGCCGATGATGCCCAGCAGCAGGTACACGGCGCCGACGGTGGTGTTGACGCCCTTGGCGGCGCGCGCGTTCGCGAGACCGGCGACCAGCAGCGCGGCACCGATCAGGAGGTGCGCGATGTTGTGCAGCGGGTTCACCTCGAAGATGCCGAGCAGCAGGCCACCCTCGGTGGCGATGAAGCCGACGCCGCCGGTCACGGCGAAGCCGAGCAGACCGACGAGCAGATAGACGGCGCCGAAGACGGTGGCGACGATGCGGTTCGGTGACGAGCTCATGATGAACCTCCCAGAGTTCTTGCAGCGACCACTCGGCCGCCATCCCCACATCTTCGGAGACGATGGGAGATTCGGATTGGGCTTTGCGGCATCCGCAGCGATCAGGTATTGGGGCGTCCGCGCGGCGCTGCCTGCGTCCTGATCGGCCCGCGCCCGGCCCGGTCAGGCGATCCGCGTCACCCGCAGCGCGAGGAACTGCCGTCCCGGCAGGTCGACGCGCACGGTACCCCGGTGTGTGCCGGGTACCGCCTCGACCGTCATGTTCCAGGTGTCGACGACCTCGACCTTCCACTCGCCCTCGCCGAGGAGCACGGTGCGGAAGCGCGGTCTGTTGAAGCCGAAGTAGGCCACGCGCACCGAGCCGTCCTCCGACTGCGCCCAGGGCACGTCCCAGTCCGAGGGGGCGGGGTCCAGCACGCCCCCGGGGACGTCGGCGAGGACACGCTCGAGGAAGCCGATGCGGTCGGGGGACGAGCCGTGCAGCACGCCGCCCTTGGCCCACCACAGCACCTCGTCGTCGTCGCCCGCCGCCGCGGGCATGATTGCCTCACCGGCGGGCGCGGGCAGGTAGGTCTCGCCGTGACCGACGTATCCGCCGCGTACGGCCCCTTCCCAGAACCGGCGCGTCATCTCCTCGCCGGTGATGTTGCCCCACCCCTGGTCGATGTCGCCCTCGTAGGCGCACTCGTCGATGACGACCGGCTTCCCCCACTGCTCGCGCCACTCGTCGGTGTTCTCCGCGGTGCGGTACACGTCGACGCGCTGCACGCTGGCGTGAGTGATCCACGCCCGGGAGTAGTCGTAGAACGGGCGGCAGTTGTGGATCGAGATCAAGTGGGCGAACGGATCCTCTTCGCCGACGATCGCGGCGATGCGCTCCCAGTCGTCCTCGTCCTTCCCCCACACCAGGTCGTACTCGTTGGCCAGCGACCACCACACGTTCGAGAACGCGGCCAGTCGCCGGACGACGTAGCGCACGTAGCGGTCGTCGACGGCGGGTCCGAGATCGGCGAATCCCCAGCGGTCGTAGGCGTGGAACAGGATCAGGTCGGCCTCGATGCCCCGCTCGGCGAGCTGGGCGATGCGCCGTTCGAGTCGACGGAAGTGCGCGGGGTCGAAGCGCTCGAGATCGAAGCCGTCCGCCAGCGACCCCGGGAAGACGAAGTCCTCGGGCTCGTTGGCGTTGAACAGGTACGACTTCGGGAACACGCACATGCGGAGCTTGCGGAACGGTCCGTCCGTGAGCGTGGCGAGCGTCTGCTCCTGCAGGTCGTCGGGCTGGTGGGTCCACGCGTACGCGGTGGTTCCGAGCGGGCGGTGCCGCGTGCCGTCCGCGTGCCGGAAGTGGAAGCCGTCGACCCGGACCGGACCGTGGGCTCCGGATGCCGCCGCCCCCACGTGGGCCGATCCGGTCAGTCCGTCGAGGGACCGGGTCGTGGCATCCGTCTCGAAGGTCCATTCGCCCTCGGCATCCGCCAGCGCCCGGAAGACCCACTCGCCGTCGCCGTCGTAGAACCCGCCGACGCGCGCGGTGGAGCCGTCGGGGCGGCGGAAGGTCGCGTGGGCGTCGACGTCGACGAAGGGGTTGCCGTGCGAGGGGCCGTCGACGCGGACCTCGATGACGCCCCACTGCGTCGTAGCCGAGGTCGGCCGCACGCGTGCGGAGGCGCGGGCGACCTCGGCGCCCTCATAGGTGGCCGAGGGCTCGATCGCCGGCGCGTGCGGCGGGCGCACGTCGCCGTCACCGATCTCGGCGAGCGCCTCCCAGAACGCCGCCCGATGCTCCGGGTCCTGCAGGCTCGGCACGATCGCGATGAGCTGGCCGAGGCGGCCGCCGCGGAACTGCGTCGCCATGGGGGACGCGGCGACGCCGGGCAGGAAGCGCTCGAGCACGGCCCGGGCGCCGGGGTGGTCGAGGGCATCGCCGAAGAGAGAGCGGCGGTCGAACATCAGGGTCCTCGATTCCGGGTCAGACGGCGCCGGTGGCGTCGCGGACGGCGCGATCCACCCGGGCGAGCACGTCGAGGGGAGTGAACATCAGGGCGCTGGAGAGCGGCCGGCCCGCTCCCCAGACGGTTTCGCCGCGGACGGTGTCGACCCGCTCGGGGGCGGCCTCGCTCAGCGCCTCGAGGAGCGCCGCGTACGCGCGCGGGTCGTCCATGACGTCCGCGAGCGACGCTTCCAGCCCCGGGAGCGGGGGACGAGGGGATGCCGCCGGCAGCACGACGGTCCACTCGTGCGCGCCGGATCCCACCGTCGCAGGCAACGCCTGGCCGTCGTTCGGGATGCCGGGGAGATCGACGTCGGCGGTCGTGTTCGGGGGCACCACGGCGGTGACCCGGACGACGCTCCCCTCGCGTCGCCAGGCGACCTCGGCCGCGCCGTACGGCGTCTCGTGTCGTGCCGAGGCGTGGTCCAACGCCGCGAGAGGACGCGGGGCGATCCGCAGGCGGCGGTACCCCGGTGCCGCCGGCGCGAGGCCGGCGACGGTCCGGTGCAGCCAGTCGGCGACCGCGCCCAGCGCGTAGTGGTTGAACGACGTCATCTCGCCCGGGTTCACCGAGCCGTCCGGCAGCAGGCTGTCCCAGCGCTCCCACACCGTCGTCGCCCCCATCGTCACCGGGTAGAGCCAGGACGGGCACTCGGTCTGCAGCAGCAGACGCTCCGCCGCGGCGAGGTGGCCGCCGTCGCTCAGGGCGTCCGTGACGAGCGGAGTGCCCACGAAGCCGGTGCCGATGCGGTACCCGCCCTCGCGCACGAGCGCGGCGAGGCGGTCGGCCAGCGCGCGACGCGTCGGCACGTCGCGGACGAGGTCGAACCGCAGGGCGAGCGCGTACGCCGTGGGGGCGTCGCTCATCATGCGCCCGGCGGGGGTGACGTACTCGGACACGAAGGCTCGGCGGCTGCGTTCGGCCAGGTCGCCGTAGAGGGCGGCATCCTCGTCGCGCCCGAGGATCTCGGCGGCCTCGGCGACGAGCCGCAGCGAGCGGGCGAAGGAGGCCGTCGCGACGATGTCGGCGTCGACCTTCGCCCGTCCCGGTTTGTCCGGTGGAGCCGACGCATCGAGCCAGTCGCCGAGCTGCATGCGTCCGGCCCACAAGCCGCTCTCCCCGGCGTCGCGGCGGACGGCCTCGACCCAGGCGCGCATGCTCGGGTATTGGGCGGCGAGCACCTCGCGGTCGCCGAACCTCTCGTGCAGGACGCCCGGCACGACCGTGGCCGCGTCTCCCCAGGCGGCGACGGGGCCACCTCCCGCGAAGGACGGGAGGGCGGCCGGGATGACGACGGGGACGACGCCGTCCTGGCGCTCCTGTTCGTGGGCGAGGTCGCGCAGCCACGACGTGAGGAACCCGTCGCTGTCGTACAGGAAACTCGCTGTGGGTGCGAAGACCTGCAGGTCGCCCGTCCAGCCCAGGCGCTCGTCGCGCTGGGGGCAGTCGGTCGGGATCGACAGGAAGTTCCCCCGCATGCCCCACACGACGTTCTCGTGCAGACGGTCCAGGAGCCCGTGCGAGGACGAGAACCACCCCGTCCGCACCAGGTCGCTGTGCAGGACGGCGGCCTCGACGTCGTCGTCGGCGACCTCGACGCCCTCGATCTGCGCATACCGGAAGCCGTAGAACGTGAAGCGGCTCTCGAGCACGTCCTCGTCGCCGGAGAGGTCGAAGGATGCCTCGGCCCGGGCGTTGCGCAACGGGCGGAGCGCCAGCTCGCCGTCGTCGAGCACTTCGGCGTGCCGGATGCTCACGCGCGTGCCGGCAGCTCCGCGCACGCGCACGCGCAGGCGTCCGACGAGGTTCTGCCCGAAGTCGAGGACGGTACCGCCCGAGGGCGTCCGCAGGCGCGCGGTCACGGGCAAGGACTCGATGCGGCGCACGGGAGGAGCGATGCGGGCCTCGGGCACGGGTACCGACGCGTAGCCGGGGCGGGCGACGGCCCCGATCCGGGCCGGCATCCAGGTCACGCCGTCAGCCGGCGTCGTCGCGGTCTCGCCGGCGCGGCGCAGGTCCTGATGCTCGCCGGCGTAGATGCCGCTCGCCCGGACGGCCCCTCCGGTCGAGGCCTCCCACCCGGGTCCCGTCGCGGCGAGGGTCTCGGTGGTGCCGTCGTCGTAGGTCACGCGCAGCTGGGCCAGGAACGCCGGCTGGTCGCCGTACACGCGATCCGTGAAGACGAAGAAGCCGTACTTCTCGGTGTACCAGGCCCCCGCGATCGCCGCCCCCAGGACGTTCTCGCCCGGGGTGAGGTGCGCGGTCACGTCGACCGTCTCGTGGACGAGGCGGTCGCGGTACGCCGTCCAGCCGGGGGAGAGGACGTCGTCGCTCACCGGGGAGCCGTTGACCTCGGGTTCGGCGACGCCGAGCGCCGTCCAGAACAGCAGCGCGCGGCGCACGGGGCGGTCGAGGTGGAACACGGTGCGCACGAGCGCGGGCTGGGCTTCGGCCTCGGGCGAGGCGAGACCGATCGGCTCGGCCACCCATTCGCCCTCGCCGAGGAATCCTGCGGCCACCTCGAGCGGGGCGCTCCAGTCGCTCGCGCTGCCCGCGGTGTCGGTCACGCGCACCCGCACCGACCGGACCTCGCCGGGCGCCAGGGGGGCGAACGGCCACGCCACGAGGACGGACGCGTCGCCGTCCAGCGTGACGGTGTCCCTCCCGTCGGTCATTTCCGCCCCGGCCTGCCGCCAGTCCCGTGTCTCCGTCTGCACGCGCCACGACAGTCGGGGCCGGGCCGTCGCGACGAAGGGGGTGTCCTCCCGCAGCTCGGCCCGCACGATCACCTCGGTGACGCTCACTCGTCGTGCCCTTCGGAGATCCAGCTCGTGGCATCCACACGTCCGGCCCGGACGTACACGCCCATGACGCGGCCCGTGAAGGACTCGGCCGTCTCGGACGAGAGGAATCGCCCGTCGACCTCGGCGAGCTCGATGCGCCGCCCGTCGACCTCGGCGGCGAGGCGGAAGACGTCGCTGGTGCGCGCGAACCCTCCCTCGGAGAGGGGACGCTCCGACGAGATGCGCAGGGTCACGACGTCCGCATCGATCGGGGCGTCCCACTCCTGCACGAGACCGGCGACCGTCGCGCGCGCCACCAGGCGCCCGGCTCCCGCTTCGATCTCGACGTGGAAGTTCTCGTCGTAGCGGCAGGCGAGACCGCCCACGCCCGCGGTGCAGTCGACGGCGACCGACGTGGTCTGGGTCAAGTGCTCCTGTCGGCGGCCGACGAACACGGGGCGCGGGTCGTCGAGCGTCGATCCGTCGGAGCGGAGGACGAGCCACCCCGGCCGGGAGGTCAGGTCTGCGAGCTCGGTGGGCAGACGCCGGGGCGTGATCCACTCGCCGTCCAGCGGCGCGTCCGGGGCGAAGGCCACCTCCGCGCGCGTGCCGGGGCGCGGGTTCAGCGCCACCGGCTCCATCGTCGGCCACCCGTCCTCGTGCCAGCGCACGGGCGTGACGAACGTCTCGCGTCCGAGGGCCGAGAACGCCCGCGTCATGCTGCGCGGACGGACCCCCAGCAGGACGCACAGCCACTCGCCGTCGGGACCGATGACGAGATCGCCGTGTCCGGTGTTCTGGACCGGACGGATCGTGGAACGTGCCGAGACGAGCGGGTTGGCCGGTCCCGTCTCGAACGGTCCCTCGGGGCGGTCGGCGCGGGCGATCGAGACGCCGTGCCCGCGCTCGGTGCCGCCCTCGGCGATGAGCAGATACCAGCGGCCGTCGATCTCGTACAGGTGCGGTGCCTCGGGGAACTGGCCCCCGGTGCCCGACCACAGCGACCGCGGCTCCTCGAGCGCGCGGTGCGTGTCCAGGTCGACGCGCGCCTGCAGGATGCCGAGATGGCGACCGGCATCCGGGCCGCCGAGCACCAGACCGGAGTAGGTCACGATGACGGTGCCGTCGGCATCCCACGCGATGTCCGGGTCGATGCCGTCGAGCGACGCACGGCCGTCCCGGTCGACGATCAGGTCGCCGTCGCTCCACGGCCCGGCCGGATCGGTCGCCGTGAAGTGGAGCATGCCCCGACCCATGGCATCCGTCACGACCAGGTGGAACACTCCGTCGCGGTGCCGCAGGGTCGGTGCCCACGCGCCGCCCGCGGTGCGCACCTCCTCGACGCCGAGCTGACTCGGGCGCGTCGCGACGTGACCGATGAGCTCCCACGTGACGAAATCGGTCGAACGGTGGATCGGGATGCCGGGCAGGTACTCGAACGTCGAGGTGGCCAGGTACCAGGTGTCGCCGACGCGCACCGCCGAGGGGTCGGGGTGGAAACCGGCGAGGAGAGGATTGGGGTAGTCGGTCATGCTGCGGTCTCCGTGTCGAGGACGCGACCGATCTCGGCCGCCAGGGCGATGGCGCGCGGATCTCCGCCGCCGGGCCACGCGCCGCGCGCGATCGTCCAGGCGAAAGCCACGCCCGTGTCGGGGTCGACGCACGCGAACGCCCCCGCCGCGCCGTCGTGCCCGAAGGCCCGCGGTCCGCCGAAGGGCATCGCGGCCGAGGGCTTCTGGAACACGATCGCGTGGGCGCGGTCGTGCTGACCGAGCACCTCGTCGAACCCGCGCACCTGCTGCTGACCGATCGTCGCGACCGTCTCGGCCGAGAGGAACGGTGCCCGCCCGTCGACACCGGTGACCGCGGCGGCCAGCATCCGAGCGATGCCGCGGGCGCTCCCGGTCGCCGAGGTGGCGGGGTGGCCGTAGCCCCAGCTCCGCCGGTCGTTGGCCATGTCGACGCGGGAGTGGCCGGGGTCGAACACGAGCGCGCCCAGCGGCGTGACGGTGCGCTCGCCGGGTCCCGCCGCGGGCGGGATCATCGGCAGCACGTCCACGCGCCGCGACTCCTGGTCCGCCGGGAGGCCGAGGAAGAAATCGATGCCGTGAGGAGCGCGGATCTCCTCCTCGTAGAACGCGTGCATCGTCCGTCCGGTGACGCGCTGCACGAGCTCGGCACCGAGCGTGCCGATCGTCGTGGCGTGGTACCCGAACGCGCTTCCCGGATGCCAGAACGGCACGCTCGCCGCGAGGCGTTCGGCCGCGACCGGCTGGTCGAGCAAGTCCACGAAGTCCAGCGCGGGCGTCGCCTGCGCGAGGCCCGCCTGGTGCGACAGCAGCTGACGCACCGTCACGGCGGCCTTGCCCGCCGCGGCGAACTCCGGCCAGTACGAGGCCACAGGCGCATCGAGGTCGAGGAGTCCGCGCTCGACGAGCACACCGACGGTGATGCCGATCGTGTTCTTCGACACCGAGTAGGGCACGATGACGCTGTCCTCGCCGAGGTGCGCTCCGCCCCACACATCGAGGACGGGTGCGCCGTGGTGGAACGCCGCCGCCTGGAACGACAGCTCCGGGTCGGCCGCCAGCGCGGCAGCCAGACGCTCGCCCGCCGCCGCCAGACGCGGATCGACGTGGCCGTGCAGCAGACCCGCGGTCATGCGCCGACCTCCCAGCTCTCGGTGAGCGGCGTATGCTCCACCGAGCCGCCGACGCGGAGCGTGTACGAGCCGGGCTCGACCTCCCAGCCGCCGTCCCAGTGCGCGAGGCGACGGGCGGGGAGGGGGATGCGGACCGTCGCCGTCTCGCCGGCGTCCGCGCGCACCGCGGCGAACCCGACGAGCCAGCGGGCAGGTCGATCGACGGCGGAGCCGGCGCGCTCGGCATACACCTGGACGACCTGGCCGCCCGCGCGCGCGCCGGTGTTGGTGAGGGTCACGACGAGCTCCTCGTCGTCGCGCGCGGCAGCGTCCCACGACCAGCTCGTGTAGCCCAGGCCGTGGCCGAAGGGGAACGCGGGCCGGGCGTCGGCGCGCAGCCACGCGCGGTAGCCGATGTGGATGCCCTCGCTGTAGCGGAGAACGCCGTCCTGCGGGGCCACGTCGAGGACGGGCACATCCTCGAGCGCCGCGGGCCACGTGGTGGGGAGGCGGCCTCCGGGCTCGGCGGCGCCGGTGACGACGTCCGCGAGGGCCGTGCCGAACTCCTGGCCGCCGAAGTAGCCCTGGACGATGGCCGCGACGTCCGCGGCCCACGGCAGGACGACCGGTGATCCGGCGTTGACGATCACGACGGTGCGCGGGTTCGCGGCGGCGACGGCGCGGACGAGGTCGTCCTGACGTCCCGGCAGATCCAGGGACACGCGGTCGTACCCCTCGGACTCGACCTGGGAGTTGGTGCCCACCACGACGACCGCGACGTCGGCGTTCGCGGCGGACGCGGCGGCGCGGGCGATGAGCGCGTCGGCATCCGTCTTCTCCGGGGCGATGCCGAGGGTGACGGACATGGCTCCCGCGATCGCACCGTCGTCGGAGCGGTCGAACTCGGCGCGGACGACGATCTCGTGCCCGGCCTCCACCCGCACGGCGGCAGTCAGGGACGGCGGGTTCAGGAAGGCCGCACCCAGGTCGGTCCCCTCCAGCACCGGGGCGTCGTCGAGAACGACGACGCCGTCGACGAGGAGGCGTCCGGGATTGGCGCCGGCGAAGCCGAGCTGGATCTCGCCCGTGGACTCGGGGGTGTAGACGGTCTCGAAGACCACGACGCGCGATCGGGCGATCGGAGCGTCGCCGCCGAACCACACCAGGGCGGTCGCCCGTCGGTCCTCGGTGAACAGTTCGCGGCCGTCCGCGTCGAGGAAGCTCACGCGCACGCCGGGCTGCCCGGTCGCGGGGTTGCGCAGCTGCGAGACCGGGATCTCGGCCACTCCCTCCTGCAC
The DNA here is from genome assembly GCF_005774735.1 of Microbacterium sp. 5K110. GTDB lineage: Bacteria > Actinomycetota > Actinomycetes > Actinomycetales > Microbacteriaceae > Microbacterium. The sequence goes on from NZ_VBUM01000034.1 coordinate 16,148, forward strand.
CACGGCGCCCAGTTCGTACGACACGCGCTCGGCACCGAACGCGTGCCGCAGACCCTCGAGGGGCGACACGATCCGCTCGGGCACGACGGTGGCGCTACCGCCGCCCTGCGTACGCGCGTCCCGGGCGTTCTGCCCGATCACGGCGACGGAGGCGACGGAGCCCGGCTCCAGGGGGAGGATGCCGTCGTTGGCCAATAGGACCGTGCCGGCGACCGCCGATTCGCGGGCGAAGGTCGTGGCATCGAGGGGGGTCGGCTCGACAGCGACCGAGTCCCCGAGGGCGCCCACGCGCTCGGCCAGGAGCAGCATGCGCAGGACCTTGCGATCCAGGTCCGCCTCGGGCACGCGGCCGTCGCGGACGGCCGCGGCGAGATCGGCCCACGCGGGCGCGGGCCCGGGCATCGCGAGGTCCTGCGACGCCGTGGCCGCCGCCAGCGAACGCACGGCCGTCCAGTCGCTCATGACGACGCCATCGAAGCCCCACTCCGAGTTCAGCGGGGTCTCGAGCAGCTCGTTCTCGGTCATCGTCACGCCGTCGACCGCGTTGTACGAGCTCATGATCGACCACGCGCCGGCCTCGACCGCGCGCTCGAACGGCGCCAGGTACAGCTCGCGCAGCGCTCGCTCGTCCACGTCGATGTCGACGGTGAAGCGGTCGGTCTCGGAGTCGTTGGCGACGTAGTGCTTCGGCGTCGCCGCGACGCCGTTGTCCTGGAGGCCGCGGACGTAGGCGGCCGCGAGCTCGGCCGAGAGCTCGGGGTCCTCGCTGAAGCACTCGAAATGGCGTCCACCGAGCGGGGAACGGTGCAGGTTGATCGTGGGGCCGAGCACCACGTCGACGCCCTTACGGCGCGCCTCGGCGGCCGCGGCTGCGCCGTAGCGGTAGGCCAGTTCGACATCCCACGACGCCGCGAGCGCGGACCCCGACGGCATGTTCAGCGAGGGCTCGCGCTCGTCCCACCGGGGGCCGCGGACCCCGGCGGGCCCGTCCGACAGGGTCATGGCACGCAGCCCGATCTCGGGGAGCGGCACGGTCGTCCAGAAGTCGGCGCCCTGGACGAGGGCGACCTTCCGGTGTCATTCGCGGCGCAACCGGTCAGTGTCAACGCCGCTGCGACGGCGAGGGCTGCTGTGGCCTTCCATCGGAACATCCTTGTCCTCTTCTCTGTGGTGCGGGGCTCGGGTGAGCGACCCTGCGGCGAGAAGCTAACACCAATTCCGAGTGACCGCTAGATTTTTGAGCCAAAAAACTAGCGATCACTAGGAATTCGTTGTAAAACGGATCGTGAGAGGGCTCCCACGCCGACGAGATGGCGTCGTCGTGGCGGTACGGTGAAGCGATGACCGACAGACCGCAGACCCCCCGGCGACAGCGGGGCGAGTATGCGAAGTCCGAGGGGACGAGGCAGGCGATCCTGGATGCGGCCCTCGAGGTCTTCGCGGAGGCGGGCTACCGTTCCGGTTCGCTGCGCGAGATCGCACAGCGCGTCGGGATGAGCGAGGCGGGTCTGCTGCACCACTTCCCGCGCAAGAGCGCGCTGTTGCAGGCGGTGCTCGATCATCGCGACGAGCTCGCGCGGGCGATCGTGGACTTCGAGGACGACGACGGGGTCGAGACGCTGCGCAACCTCGTCGCCCTCGCCCGCCACAACGCGTCGGTGCCCGGCGTGGTCGAGCTGTACTGCGCCGTCTCCGCCGAGGCGACGGCCCCCGATCACCCGGCGCACGACTACTTCCGTCGCCGCTACGAAGAGGTGCGCACGAGCGTGGGTCGCGCGTTCGAACGCATCGCGGCGGCCGGTCGACTCGCCTCGGGAGTGCATCCCGGCCGCGCGGCGGTCTCGACCATCGCGCTCATGGACGGACTCCAAGTGCAGTGGCTGCTCGACCCGACGTCGACCGACATGGCCGAGGCGCTGGCGGAGTATTTCCGCGCGATGGTGCGCGGGTTCGACCTCACGGCCCTCGAGGACCTCCTCGACGCCGTCGCGGATGGCACCCCGTGATCCGGGTCCCCTTGTCGCACGGCTGACCGTGGGGGACGCGGTCCGGCTCACCGGCCGGCGACACGGCGACCGTCCCCGGACATGACAGAAGGCCCCCGAGTACTCTCCGAGGCCCTCCGCAACGGGTCCGACCTTACGTGCACCCGAGCCCCTCCGCCCGGGATTGCATTTCCACCCCTGTTCGTCTATTGCGGTCTCTGTCACACTCACGCCATGAGGTTCGAGACCACGCTGTCCCAGATGGGCAACAACACCGGTATCGAGGTGCCGCCCGAGGTCGTAGAGGGACTGGGCGGCGGCACACGCGCCGCCGTCACCGTCGACGTCAACGGCTACGTGTACTCCAGCACTCTCGGCGTCATGGGCGGCCGGCACCTCATCCCCTTTTCGTCCGATAGGCGCAAAGCGACCGGGCTCGCGGGCGGCGACCCGATCACGGTCGAGCTGACGCTCGACACCGCCGAGCGGACCGCGGAAGTACCGGACGACCTCGCGGCGGCGCTCGCCGAGGCGGGTGTCCGCGCCGCGTTCGACGCTCTCGCCCCGAGTGTCCGCAAGACGCACGCCGGGAGCGTCGACGGCGCGAAGGCGCCCGAGACCCGTGCACGCCGCATCGCGAAGATCGTCTCCGCCCTGGAGTGACCGCGGGCTCGCGCGCGCGGCCCGGACGATAGCCTGGTACGGGAGGTCGCGTGGGCCGGACGAAGGATGCCATCGCCGAGGGGCTGTCGATCGCGACGGCCGCGGCGCGGCTCACCATACGCAACCACCTCCTCGTCGAGACGATCGCGCGGGGTGGGCACTTCGACGGTGCCCTGTTCGCGGAGTTCGCGCGCCAGACGCTGCGCGCGCTCGCCGACGAGCAGGATCAGGCGGCCGACCGCGTCACGCAGCAGCGCAAGCGCGCGTGGGGCCGTTTCTCGGACTCCTCGGGCACGCACGATTACCGCGACCGCGACACTCGCAACCTCCGCCGTCGCGCCCGCCAGTCCCGCGGCGTCGCAAAAGAACTGCGCGATTTCGCCGACGATCCCGAGCGGGTCGGTGAGCTCGTCGCCGCCGCCCGCGCGGCGGCCTGGGGCGACGTCGAGGCGAACCTCTCGAAACGGCTCGACGTCGAGGGCATGACCGAGGATGCCGACCCCGACTACGCCACGATGCGTCGCGCCCGCATGGACGCGTTGCGCATGGTCGACCTCGCCCGCTTGGCCTCGCAGGCGAAGAAGCGGGCGAAGGAGCACGCGGCTGCCGCGGGCGACGCGGCTCCGGTCGAGGCGGCGGGCGGCAAGAAGAAGAAGTCGACCTCGGCCTGATTCCCGGTGCGGGTCCGCCGCGTCCGCGGGAGAGAGAAAAGACCCGGCCGGAATCTCTTCCGGGCCGGGTCTGTCACTGTCTCAACACAGTGTGCGCCCGAAGGGACTCGAACCCCTAACCTTCTGATCCGTAGTCAGATGCTCTATCCATTGAGCTACGGGCGCAGGGCCTCCGCGCGAAACGGCGCGCAGGCCGTGGTCCAGCATAGCCGGGACCTGCGCCGAGGTCTAATCGGCGCCGACGCGCACGCATCTCGGGCGTGGCGCGCACGTGTCCGGGCGGTGAAGCGGGCGCGACGTACGCTGGAGGCATGAGCGCCTACGTCTCGGCGTTCGAGCTGTTCTCCATCGGTGTAGGACCCTCGAGCTCCCACACGGTCGGCCCCATGAGGGCCGCCGCTGATTTCGCCGCACGACTGCGCTCCACCCGAGTGCTCGAGAACGTGGCATCCGTCTCCTGCGCCCTGTACGGGTCGCTCGGCGCGACCGGGATCGGGCACGGCACCCCCGACGCCGTGGTCGCCGGGCTCCAGGGCCTCCAGCCCGAGACGGTCGACCCGGATGCCGTGCGCCGGGCGTGGTCGGACTGGCCCGACGGTCGGGCGCTCCTGCTCGCCGGCATCCACGGCATCCCGTTCTCGAAGGGCGACGTGGTGCTCGCGCCCCGCACGCGGCTGCCGGGGCACCCGAACGCGATGACGCTGTTCGCGCGGGACGCCGACGGGGCGATCGTCGCCGACGAGACCTACTTCTCGGTCGGGGGCGGCTTCATCCGCCGTGACGGGGAACCCCCGCGGATCGCCGCTGCGCCGGTTCCGTTCCCGTACACGGACGCGGCGACGTTGATCGCGCTGTGCGACGAGCGCGGGATCACGATCGCCGAAGCGGCACGGCGCAACGAAGAGGCGTCGCGTTCCGACGAGGAGATCGCCGAGGGTCTGGACCGGATCTGGGATGCCATGGCCTCCTGCGTGAACGCCGGATTGAGCCACGACGGGGTGCTGCCCGGCATCCTGAAGGTGAAGCGGCGCGCGTCCGTGATCCGTGCGCAGCTCGAGGGGATCGAGGCCGAGGGGCACCGCGAGCTGCCCGGGGAGTGGCTCGGCGCCTTCGCGCTCGCCGTGAACGAGGAGAACGCCGCGGGCGGACGCGTCGTCACCGCGCCGACCAACGGTGCAGCCGGCATCCTGCCCGCCGTCGCGATGTACTGGTGGCGCTTCCTCGCGGACTCGGGGCTCGGTGTCGGTAACGCCGTCACCCCGCACGGAGAACTCGTGGGGAGTGCGCTGCTGGGGTTCCCCGGTCACGGCGCGACGCGCGACGAAACGGAGGAGTGGGACGACGCGCGAGTGGCCGAGGCCAATCGGCGTCGCGGGATCCGGAGATTCCTGCTCACGGCGGCGGCTCTGGGCTCGTTGTTCAAGAACAACGCCTCGATCTCCGGAGCCGAGGGTGGATGCCAAGCCGAGGTCGGCTCCGCGTGCGCCATGGCCGCGGGCGGACTGACGGCGGTGATGGGCGGCACGAACCGGCAGATCGAGAACGCCGCCGAGATCGCGATGGAACACCACCTCGGACTCACGTGCGACCCGGTCGGCGGGCTCGTGCAGATCCCGTGCATCGAGCGGAACGCCATCGCCGCGTCGACCGCCGTGACCGCCGCCCGCCTCGCTCTGCGCGGCGACGGAACCCACTACGTGTCGCTGGACACCGTCGTCGAGACGATGCGGCAGACCGGCATCGACATGTCGACGAAGTACAAGGAGACGAGCGAGGGCGGCCTCGCGGTCAACGTCATCGAGTGCTGAACGGCGGGCGGCGCGGCGAGCGCTCATGTCCGGGTCGAGCGCCCACCTCACGGACGTACCGAACGGGGGCGTTCGGTCCGGACATGGGCTTTCGCCACGCGCAGCCGGTCAGCGTTGGTCGCGGAGCTTGGCCGTGAGGGCCTGCAGCTGGGCCAGCTCGGTGTCGTCCAGGCGTGCCATGCGGTCGGCGATCGAGGTGGCGTGCGTCGAGGCGATGCGGCGGAACGCCACCGCCCCGGCCTCGGTCGCGGTCACGAGCGCCCCGCGGCCGTCGTCGGGGTCGGCGCATTTGGTCACGAGTCCCCGTGCGGCCATCCGCTCCACGAGGCGCGAGACGCTGGGCTGGCTGATGAGCATGTTGGCGGTCACGTCGCGCAGGCGCGCGGTCATGCCACGGCTCCGGGTGACCGTCAGGAGCACGTCGTACTCGGCCTGCGAGAGCTCCGCGCACTCGAAATCGGTGCGCAGGTCTTCGAACACCTCATGCTGCGCGCGGAACAGGCTCTCCCATGCCTGGACGGCGAGGCGACGATCGGTCATGAACTCAGCGTAGAGCCGCGCGATACCCTCGCGCCCCCGCACGAGTAGCAGATCCGGGTAACGCCCGACGTCACCCGGTGGACACCCGGGAGGACGGTGGCGTTCACGCGTCGCTCCGTCGGCTTGCCTACCGTCGACGCGTCCCCCCAGATGAAGGTGGCTCCGCCATGCGTTCTCCGCGTTCCCGCATCCTTCCCGCAGCCCTCGCGACGGCGCTCATCGCCGCGGGTATCCCGACCCTCGCCGCCCCGGTCGCTCATGCCGCGACACCCGCGTCGACCGTCGTGGTGACCGAGATCGCCGCCGACAACACCGGCGCCGACAACTTCGAGTACGTCGAGATCCACAACATCTCGGATGCCGCCGTCGACCTCGCGGCATCCGGCATCACGTTCGCGTACTCCTACGACGACTCCGCGGACCGCACACGCGACGTCCCCCTCACGGCCGAGCCGGCGAGGCTCGCCGCGGGGGAGACCGCGCTGCTGTGGGTGAGCTACACCTCCGGCTCCGTGGACGCCTCGGCCCGCACGGTCGCGGACTTCCGCGCGTTCCACACGGTCGCCGACGACGTGCAGGTCGTCCGGCTCACCGGGCAGGCCGGTATCGCCAACGGAGGAAACCGCGGCATCCGGGTCGTCGAGAACGGCGAGCTCACCTCGTGGTCGCACGCGCCGTCGGGCGCATTCGGTGCCGACCTCGCGACGCACTTCCGCCTGCCCGCCGACCCCGCGGAGCGCCGGCTCGACGTGCTCGGTGTGAACGCCGCCCCATCGCCCGGCACCGTGCTGCCGGAGGCGGTGGTGCATCCTGGCGCCGCTCCGTCGCCCACGGCGACCCCCACTCCCACGGCGACCCCCATGCCCACCGCGACCGTGCCGGGCGGGTCGCCGCTCCCGGGCGCACCGCTCCAGGTCACCGAGCTTCTGCCCGACTCGACCAACGTCGGCGGGTCGGACGGGTACGAGTTCATCGAGGTGTTCAACGCCACCGATGCGCCCATCGACTTCTCCGACTACGCCATCGACTACCTCTACCCCGTGGAGGGCACCGTCAGCCGCTGGCCGGCCGTGCCCGCGGACGTCGTGATCCCGGGTCGCAGCGCGCTGGTGTTCTGGATCAAGAACGGCGCCAATGACGCCCTCACGGCCGACGACTTCAACCGCCAGTTCGCAACCTCGCTGGTCGCGGGGGAGACGCTGGTGGAGATCTCCTCCGCCGGCATGGCCAACGGCAGCCCGCGCGGCGTCCAGGTGTCGACCAACACCGGCCACCCGGTGAGCACCGCCTTCTACAACCTGGACGGTCGCGACGACACCCAGGCAGACAAGGGCATCCGCTTCACCGCGACCGCGGATGCCGCGGCCCAGCGCATCCTCGACATCGTGCCCGCCAGCCCCGGCGCGGTGCAGGACGCGCAGATCGCCGCGACGCCGGTCGTCACGCCCGTCGACACGGCGGCACCCACGGTGACCGACCGCACGGCCGCGGAGATCGTGCCCGGCAGCGACTTCGTGATCGACCTCGCCCTCGCCGACGACGTCGACGTCCGCACCGCCACGCTCGAGCTTCGCAACGACGTCGATGAGCAGCCCTTGCGGATCAGTCTCACGGACGCCGGTGACGGCGTGTTCCGGCACACGGTGAAGGCCGTCGACCTCACCGGCAAGCGCTGGTACGCCTACACGGTCACCGCCACCGACGGCACGAACTCCGTCACCACGGACGAGCGCCGTGTCGCCGTCGCCGGAACCTCCGACGACCCGGTGCGCCTCAACGTCGAGGACGGTCAGTTCGTCCGCGGCGCGATCGAGGTCGTGGCATCCGGTGACTCGTACCCGAGCCCGCTGTCGCTCTCGATCGACGGGGAGCGCGTCGAGACCGCGCCGAGTCTCGAATCGCGTCCCGTGTTCGTCTTCGAAGCGACCAACGTCAACTACTACTTCAAGAACGGTGTGCGCATCGGCGACGACGTGCTCACGATCTTCGACACGGGCACCGAAGGGTGGGAGACCATCGCCACGCCCGTCCCGCTCGACTACCTCCGGCGTGGCGAGGCTCTGACGGCCAGCGTCTGGGCGGGCACGAAGAAGGCCCCCGAGATCGACCCCGACGAGAACAACGACGACTTCGAGATCCGCGGTCTGCGTCTCATCCTGCCGGACGGTCGCACGCTCACCCCGGCCGGGTACGACGACCCCGCCGCGGTCCTTCGGATGGGCGACAGCACGGGCAAGCTCGACTTCTTCGACGCCCGCTTCTCCGTCCCCGAAGACGCGTACACCGCCATCTCCCACACGTGGGACACGTCCGCACACGCCGACGGCGGCGTCGTGATCGCCGCCACCGACGGTGACGAGACGGTCTCGCGCACGGCCCGCGTCGACAACACCGCGCCGGCGGTCACTTCGCGCGTCGAGGACGGAACGGCGTATCGCGGCACGATCGACATCGACGCCGAGGTCGTCGACGCCGGGTCGGGGGTGGCCGCCGTCACCGCGCGCCTGGACGGCGCGGAGATCGCCCTGCCCTACCAGACCTCGTCGGTGGCCCTCGCGGCGGGCGACCACGTGCTGGAGATCGACGCCACCGACGTCGTCGGCAACGCGACGACCTGGAAGGCCACGTTCGAGACGTACGCCGAGCAGCCCGCCGCCGGGCTCCTCGCACCCGCCGAAGGCGCCGAGGTCTCCGCCGGCGACGTGACGCTGCAGGCGAAAGTCGAAGATCCGCAGGGCGATCCTCTCGACGTCGCGTTCCTCGAGGGACGTCGAGTCGATCTCGCGGACGGCGACGTCTCGGTGCAGTCGGGCACCGTCGCCGACGCCGCGTCCGTGGACCGCGCCGCGCCGCAGACGCTGTCCCGCGCGCAGGTCGAGACACTGGCCGACGTCGACGGACTCTCGGACGACGTCACGAGCGCCGAGGCGTTCCCCTACCAGCTCTTCGAGGTGGCGGTGGAGGCCGCGGACGCGGGCGCAGACGTGCGGGCGACGTGGTCGGGACGGGCGAACGCCGGCGCCACGGTGATCCTGTCGGCTCAGCGACCGGACGGTTCGGGGTGGGACGAGGTGGACCGCCATGTGGCGACCGCCGACGACGAGGCGTTCGAACTGGACGGCGTCGTCTCCGTCGACGCCTACGCGGTCGACGGTGCCGTGCGCCTGCTCGTGCAGCACTCGGAGGGCTTCGCGGCTCCCGACCGCAGCACGCGCGACAGCGAGGTGACGCCCCACAACCCCGACGACGTGGCCCGTTCGGACTACGACTTCACGTTCGGGTGGGAGTCGGACACCCAGTACTACAACGAGAACGAGATGGCGGGCGAGCCCTACAAGCACCAGGAGGCCATCCACTCGTACTTCCTGGATCGTCGGGACGACCTCAACCTGCAGTACGTGTTCCACACCGGCGACATCGTCGATGACTACGACGTCCTCCCGCAGTGGGAGCGCGCCGACGTGCAGTACGACCGGCTGGATGCCGCGGGGCTGCCCTACGGTGTGCTGGCGGGGAATCACGACGTCGGGCACGACGTCGGCGACTACACGAACTACGGCAGGTACTTCGGTGAGGACCGATTCGCGGGGAACCCCTGGTACGGCGGGAGCTACGAGAACAACCGCGGCCACTACGACCTCGTCTCGGCCGGGGGCATCGACTTCCTGATGCTGTACACCGGATGGCTCCCCGACGACGCGTCGATCGCGTGGATGAACGAGGTGCTGAAGCGCTACCCCGACCGGGTCGCGATCGTGGCGCAGCACGAGTTCATCCTCACCACCGGGGGTCTGGGGGCCATCCCGCAGCGCGTCCTCGACGAGGTCGTCGCACCGAATCCCAACGTGCGCATGGTCATGTCCGGTCACTACCACGACGCGTTCCTTCGGACCGATGCGTTCGACGACGACGGCGACGGCGTCGACGACCGGACGGTGTATTCGATGCTCTTCGACTACCAGGGCCTGCCCGAGGGCGGTCTCGGATACCTCCGTCTGCTGCACTTCGACAACGAGGGCGAACGCATGATGGTGCGCACCTACTCGCCGTCGCTCGATCGCTACAACTCCGACGAGCCGAGCCTGCTCGGTCCCACGGACGACCCGTACGCGCAGCAGGAGTTCGAGCTGACGTACGACCAGCTGGGCATCGAGCCGCACGAGCGTGTGCTCGGCACGGATGCATTCTCGGCCGAAGTCCTCGGGACCACCGAGATCGCGTCCTTCACCGGTGTCGCCAGCGGAACGATCGTGTCGGCATCCTGGCCCCTGACTGAGGAGGGTGAGCACGGCTGGTACGTCCGGTCGAGCGACCCCTACGGCGCCGTCGATCGCTCACGCGTGGCGCTGTTCACCGTCCGGGCGGCAGCGGTCGACCCCGTGGGGCCGGGTACGACGCCGCCCGGCGGCGAGGAGCCGACCGATTCGGATCAGGGGACTCCTGCCCCGTCGGTCGCGGATGCCGAACCGTCGCGGGGCGCGGGCCACGGGGCTCTCGCTGTCACCGGAACGGATGCCGAGGGGCTCGGACTGTGGGCCGCGGCGGCGGTGGCACTCATGGTGCTCGGCGGCGGGCTCATGATCCTGCGCCGCCGTCGCAGCAGAAGCAACTAGCGGGGCACCTCGAGCGCCCGGGTGAAGACAGGAAGGGCCGGTCGGAGCGGCATCCGACCGGCCCTCTGCACCAGAGTGTCCTGCAATCACATGTCGGTAGCTGCCACAGCAAAACAACTACCGTGCGAGCACTCTATAACGGTGAGATAACGGAAGGGAAGAGGTCGTCGTGATCTCTTCGTGATGATTCGAGGTTCGGCTCAGCGTCCGCGCACGTGGTTCCACTGCGTGATGACCTCGGAGCCGTGCTCGAAGCCGAGCTCGCTGACCGCGGAGGTGCCCAGGACGAAGTAGCGCCCGCCCGCGGCGGTCAGTCCGAGCCAGACTCCGGCGAGGGCGCGCAAGAAGTGCGAGTGCGAGAAGACCAGCACCTGCTCACCCGCGCGCACGCGGGGGCGCAGATCGTCCAGGAGTGACTCGGCGCGGGCGGTGACCTGCTCGACGCTCTCGCCCGGCGTCTCGCCCGCCGGAGCGCCGGACTGCCAGATCGTCCACGGGCGGCCAAGCTGCGCGGTGATCTCGGGGGTCGTGAGTCCCTCGTAGGCGCCGTAGTCCCATTCGACGAGGCGCGGCTCGTGCTCCGCGTGCGGGTAGCCGGCGCGCGCGGCGGTCTCGACCGCCCGGTGCAGTGGGCTCGTCAGGACGAGGTCGTAGTGCCGGGTCGCCAGCAGCGTCCCGGCGAGCTCGGCCTTGTAGGCGCCGGTCTCGGTGAGCGGGATGTCGGTGAGCCCCGTGTGGCGTCCGCTGCGGCTCCACTCGGTCTCGCCGTGGCGCACGAGTACGAGGCGCCCGTCGGGGTCGGTCAGATCCTCATCTTTCACGTGCCCATCCTCCCGCGTCGCGGGGCAAGACGAAGGGCCGGTCGAGGAGTGTCGACCGGCCCTTATCCCTGCACCAGAGTGTCCTGCAATCACATGTCGGTAGCTGCCACAGCAAAACAACTACCGTGCGATGACTCTATAACGGTGAGGTAACGGAACGGAAGAGGATGCCGTTACCTTTTCGTGATTCATAGGTGACGCATCAGTTCGGTGTCCGGCCGTCCGACCTTCGGTAGGAGCCCCGGGCGTGGTGGACACGAGATCGGAGCGAACACGGCGAACGGGACGAGTGCGACGCAGACAACGGCACGCCCGCGGGATGTGCCATGCTGTGCGGCAGACGCGCGATCCGACGCGTCGAGGGGGACCTTCCGGGTCCTGTTCTTGGGGGAGAGCACATGGGGAATTCCGAGCTGCCCGCGGCCGGCTGGTATCCGGCGGCGCACGCGAACGGCGAGGCGCGGTGGTGGGACGGGACGCGGTGGTTCGACGAAGAACAGGCCGCGACCGAGGCCCTCGAGCCCGCGACGACGACCGCGTTGCGCCGCGGAGGACAGCCACGAGACGATGCCGCACAGGCTCAGCCTCCCGCGTCGGTGCGACGACGGACGGCTGCTATCGCTGCCGGAACGGCGCTCGTGGTCGGACTGTTGGTCGGTGCAGGCAGCGGCGGAGCCGGATCGCTGGGCGAGCGCGACGCGCTGAAGGCGCAGGTGAGCGCGCTGGAGGTCGCCGTCAGTGAGGCCGAGACGGCGACGGAGAGCGCCGAGGATGCCGCCGACACGGCCCGTGAAGACCTCGAGGGGGCGCAGGCGCGCGCGACTGCGGCGGAGCAGAAGCTCGCGACAGCGACCGCCCAGGTGGCCGCTCTGGAAGCGGCCGCCGTGACGGCGAAGGCGGATCTCGACGCGCGCGCGGCCGAGATCGCGGATCTCAAGACCAAGGTCCCCGCGCCGCCCGAGCCCGTGCAGTCCGCACCGGTGCGGGAAGCATCGACGGGCCAGAACGTCTCCTACGCAAACTGCACGGAGGCCCGCAACGCGGGCGCAGCGCCCGTCCGCCGCGGCGACCCCGGCTACAGTTCGCGGCTCGACCGCGACGGGGACGGCGTCGGCTGCGAGTGAGCGGAGCGGCGCGGCCGCCTGCGTGAGCGGCGCGGGTCGGGCTGCGTGCGAGCGGCCCGGTCTACGCTTTCGCGCCCGTCAGCGCCAGCGTCCCGCCGAGGCCGATCATCATCGCGCCGCCCGTCCCCGCGAGCGTCGACATCCGCCGCGGCGACCGGGCGAACCAGTCGCGCGCGGTCCCCGCGGCCAGCGCCCACGCACTGTCGCACGCGAGCGCGAGCACCTGGAACACGAGCCCGAGCAGGAGAAGTTGCGCCCAGACGGGCCCCGCGCCCGGGGCCACGAACTGCGGCAGCACCGCGACGAAGAAGGCGATCGTCTTGGGATTGGTCGCGCCGACGATGATGCCCTGTCTCAGCAGGGTCCACGCCGACCGGCCGCCGACCGCGCCGATGTCGGCGTGCGCACGTCGATGGCGGATCGCCTGGATGCCCAACCACACGAGGTAGACCGCGCCGACGATCTTCAGCACGGTGAACGCCACCACCGACGACGCGACGATCGCTCCGACCCCGAAGGCGACGGCCACGACGGCGGGGATCGTGCCGAGCGCGTTGCCGACGACGCTCAGCACACCGGCGCGGCGACCGAGGGCGATCGACCGGCCGATCACGAACAGCACGCTGGGACCGGGGATCACGATGATGACCACGGATGCCAGCACGAATGCCGCCACGTTCGCCCACGGGATCATGCGCTCACCCTAATGCCGCCGCCGCAGCGCGGAGACTACTCTCGTCACACGGTCGTCTACCCGAGGGAGCCGTCATGCAGGACCAGTTCGACACCGTCGTCGTCGGAGCGGGCATCGCCGGTCTGTCAGCCGCCCGTCTCCTCGCGCGGGAGGGGCGCCGCGTCGTCGTCGTGGAAGCCCGTGACCGCGTCGGGGGACGCGTGCACTCGCAGCGCGACGGGCACCGAGTCACCGACCGGGGTGCGTCCTGGATCCACGGCATCGACGACAGTCCCGTCGAGGCGGCCGCCCGCGCTTTCGGCATGCCCATGGCCGAGTTCACCGTCGGCGGGTACCAGCCCGACAGCCGCCCCTTGGCCTATTTCGGTCCGGATGCCGCCCGCCTCACGCCCGAGGAGGTGCAGGCGTTCGCCGACGACGTGCGCGCCCTGAACGCCGACCTCGTCGAGGTCATTGCGCGTTCGGCCCCGGACGCCACCTACGCCGACGTCGTCGACGAGGCCCTCGCCGGGCGCGACTGGGCGCCCGAACGCGCGCAGCGCGTCCGCGAATACAACGGCCGCCGCGCCGAGGAGCAGTACGGCGTCCACATGTCGGTGCTCGGCGCGCACGGACTCGACGACGACACCGTGAACGGCGACGAGGTCGTCTTCCCGCGCGGATACGACGAACTCGCGACGAACCTCGCCGAAGGCCTCGATGTGCGGCTGGAACACGTCGTCGGCGCGATCGAGTGGTCCGCCACCGGCGTCACCGTGACGACCGATCGCGGCACCTTCCACGGGGCGACGGCCGTGGTCACGCTCCCCATCGGCGTCCTCCAGTCGGGTGACGTCGCCATCGCCCCGTCGCTGCCCGACACCCATCGGCGCGTCCTGGGCGTCCTGGCATCCAATGCCTTCGAGAAGGTCGTGCTGCGCTTCCGCGAGAAGTTCTGGGATGCCGGGGTCTACGGCATCCGCCAGTTCGGCGACGAAGGGGAGTGGTGGCACTCCTGGTACGACCTCGGGCGCATCCACGACGAGGCCGCTCTCCTGACCTTCGCCGCGGGCCCGGCCGCCGTCGCCACGCGGCACTGGAGCGACGAGGAGATCGCGGCCTCGACGCTCGCGCAGCTGCGCCGGTTGTACGGCGCGCACGTTCCCGAGCCGGAGAGCGTCGTCGTCACGCGCTGGCAGGACGACCCGTTCTCGCGCGGGTCGTACAGCTACATGAAGCCCGGTTCCGTCGGGCCCGACCACGATGAGCTGGCCGAGCCCGTCGGCGGAGTGCTGCACCTCGCGGGCGAGGCCACGTGGGGCGACGACCCGGCGACCGTTCCCGGCGCGCTGCTCTCGGGACACCGCGCGGCCGAGAACGTCCTCGGCCGCGCCGTGCCCGTCGAGCACCTCTGGGGCTGACGCTCCCGGAGGTCAGCGGGGTTCGGAACCCGTCGCCACCGGCAGCTCGGGGTGATTCGACCACTGGCTCCACGACCCGGGGAACACCCGCGGGGTGAAGCCGGCGAGCGTCAGGGCGACCGCTTCGTGCGCCGCCGTCACTCCCGAGCCGCAGTACACGCCGACCTCGACCCCCGACAGCGCGCCGAGCGCGACGAAGCGGGCGCGTAGAGCCTCCGGGTCCGCGAACCGGCCGTCGGGACCGACGTTCTCGGTGGTCGGCGCGCTGACGGCCCCGGGCACGTGTCCCGCGCGCGGATCGATCGGTTCGACGTCGCCGCGATACCGCTCGGCCGCGCGCGCGTCGAGCAGCAGCTCGGAGTCGGCGAACCCCGACACGTCCTCGAGCGACAGCACGGGGAGAGCCCCATAGGCGAGGGTCACCGATCCGGGCGCGGGGGCCGCGGCATCCCCGGACTCCAGGTCGAACCCGGCGTCGGTCCACGCCCGCAGCGACCCGTCGAGCAGGCGCACGTCGGCGACGCCGGCGTGCCGCAGGAGCCACCACGCGCGGGCGCTCGAGAGGTTCTTCAGATCGTCGTAGACGACGACGGTGTCGCCGTCGTCGATGCCCCAGCGGCGGGCCGCGTCCTGCAACGCCTCGACCGGGGGGAGCGGATGCCGTCCGTCGGTGGGCTCGCCGTGCGCGGCGAGGTCGTGGTCGAGGTCGACGTACTGTGCGCCCGGGATGTGCCCGGCGAGGTACTCGGGCCGCCCGTCGGGGCGATCGAGGCGCCAGCGCACGTCGAGCACCCGGACCGGACCGCCGTCCGCGAATCGACCGGCAGCGAGAGCGTCGTGCAGCTCGGTCGCGGTGACCAGGACGTCAGACATGTGCGTGCACCGCTTCGGCCTCGTGGATGCCGGACAGCTTGAACGCGAGCCGCCCGTGGGCGAACCCGCCGCCGGCGCGGATCGCGGTGGCGACCCACGCGGCCTCGGCGAGTTCGGCCTTCGACGCCCCCGCGCGCACGGCCGCCTGCGAGTGGCCGTCGATGCAGTAGGTGCACTGGGTCGTGATGGCGACGGCAAGGGCGATGAGTTCGCGGAACTTCAGCGGGATCTCGCGCCCCTCCGGCGCGAAGACGCTGTCGTTGAACGCCGTGAACGCCGCCAGTACGTCCGGCGTCGTCTCCTTGTAGTCGCGCGTGTAGGCGCGATCGCCCTCGCGGTCGAAGAAGTCGCTCATCTCTCACTCCCTGCCGTCGCGCCGGTCGGGTGGCGCGCGCCGGTCCGAGCCTAGGAAGCCCCTCCCCGACGAGCAATGCCCGCTCCGTGATGGGCACTCATCGTGCCGCGTGATGGATGCCGTGTGAACGCGCGTGACCGCCGCCGAGCGCGAGCGCCCCGCCGCCGTCTATCGTCCAGGCATGGCCGAGACCCTCGACATCATCCAACTCCGCACGTTCGTCGCGATCGACGAGTGCGGCGGATTCGGACGTGCCGCGGTCGCGCTCCACATGAGCCAGCCCACCGTGAGCCAGCACGTGCGTTCCCTCGAGAAGCGTCTGCAACAGCCCCTCGTCGAGCGCGACGGGAGGCGGGCGCGGTTCACGCTCGCGGGCGAGAAGCTGCTGGCCGAGGCCCGTCGCATCCTCGCGGTGCACGACGAGGCGCTCGCGCGCCTGGACGTCACCCGCGCGCGCACGATCGTGGTCGGCTCGACCGAGACGGCGGCCGAGCAGATCCTGCCCGAACTCCTCGGAACCCTGCGCCGCGCGTTCCCCGAGCGGCAGGTGCAGTTCCACATCGATCGGTCCACGCGGATGACGGATGCCGTATCCAAGGGCACCATCGACCTCGCGGTCGTGCTCGACACCGGGTCGACCGTGGCCGGCGTCGAGGTGGGCGACCTGCCACTGAACTGGTACGCGTCGCCCGGCTGGCAGCCCCCGGCGCACGGGGAGGCGGTCCCGCTCGTGGCGTACGTCGAGCCGTGCGGCATGCGGCAGCGCGCCCTGCAGGAGCTCGGTGACATCGGCGCGCGCGTCGACATCGCGGCGGAGTCGGGCAGCCTCGAGGGCGTCATCGCGGCGGCGCGGGCCGGACTCGGCATCGCGGTGCTCCCCACCGCGGGGCGCGCTCCGGCCGGGCTCGTGGTGCGCCGGGACTTCCCCGATCTCGGCCGGATCTTCGTGCGGCTCATCACGCGCCGAGGTCTCGAGCCGGGTGTCGAGCAGACGGCGCTGACGTCGCTCGACGGGTTCTTCGCCGTGCGTCGCCACATCCACGCCGTCTCGGCGTGAGCGGCCGTCCATCGGGAACGCCGATGGGTGCGGTTCGGCGATCCGTGTTGGACGTGCGCGGTCCCGCGCGCGGAGCATGGGGAGCATGACTGCCTCTCCGACCCTCTCGCGCCTCGACCTCGGCGCCCTCACCGCTTCCGTCGCTGAAACCGCCGAGCGCTACGACCGCTCGGGCGACTTCCCCGCCGACGGCCTCGCCGCCGCGCACCGCGCGGGCGTCTTCCAGGCGGTGATCGGCGAACGCTTCGGCGGCGACGGGGTCGATGCGCTCGAGCGGCTGCGCATCCTGCAGGCCATCGGCCGGGGCGACCCCTCGGTGGCCCTCATCGTCGCCAACACCCTCGCGACCCATATCGCCCAGATCGATCGCGACGTGTGGCCGGCGCACCTGTACGAGCAGGTCGTCGCCGAGACCGCCGAGCGGCCCGTCTCGATCAACACCGCGCGCGCCGAACCCGAGCTGGGCGCGCCCGCACGCGGGGGGCTTCCCGCCACCACGGTCCGGCGCACCGCGGGCGGCTGGGCCGTGACGGGGCGGAAGGCCTACGTCACCGCCAGCACCGGCCTCGATTACCACCTGGTGTGGGCGAGGACCGACGACCCCGAGCCGCGGGTCGGGCATCTCATCGTCCGCGGCGATGCGCCCGGCATCACGATCATCCCCACGTGGGACCACCTGGGCCTGCGGGCCAGCTCCACCCACGACGTCGTCTACGACGGTGTCGAAGCGCCCGCGGACCACTTCCTCGAGATCCCGTACACGGGGGTCTACCGCGACCCGGCGGCCCAGGCCGGCGCCCTCGGGCTCACGCACGCCGCGCTCTACGTCGGCGTCGCGCGCGCGGCGCAGGACTTCTTCACCCGCTTCGCCCACGACCGCGTGCCCGCGGGGCTCGGGCGTCCGATCGCGACGACCGAGCGCATCCAGACGGTGGCCGGCGAGATCGAGGCGCAGCTCGTGCAGGCAGAGACCCTGCTGTACGGCGTGACCGAGCGCGCGGTGGCCGGCGACGCGGAGGCGGTGGCGCGCGTCCCGCTCGCGAAGATCCTGATCGTGCGCTCCGCGATCGCCGCGGTCGAGACCGCGGTCGCGGCCCTCGGCAATCCCGCGCTGAGTCGGTCGAACCCCCTCGAGCGACACCTGCGCGACGTCCTCTCCGCTCGCGTCCATCCTCCGCAGGAGGACTCGGCGCTCCTCGCCGCGGGGAAGCGGGCCCTCGGCCTCTGACGCAACACGGCGTCATGCGCGCGGGCCTCCCCGCCGCCGCGACATGACCCGCCACCCCCTCGAAAC
>NZ_VBUM01000035.1 GCF_005774735.1 Microbacterium sp. 5K110
GCGTCGGCGTGGGGGTCGGCGTCGGGTCGGGGGCCGCGAAGAGCTCGCGCACGGCCTCCGCCGCCTGGTCGCTCGCGAACGCGGCGCCGGCGGCGTTCGGGTGCAGCGCACCGCGGCGGACACCGCCGAACGGGAGACCGCTGACCGGGATGCTGTCCGGCGACAGGGTGAGCGTGATGCCGTTGACGTACGAGTCGGACGGGTTGCAGGGCGTGTGCGCGACGGAGTCGGCGGCCAACGAGACGTAGGTCGCTCCCGCCGCTACGGTCGCGGCGGCCATCGCCTCGTCGAGATGCGTCTCGGTCTCGTGGAGCAGCGTCACGTCGACGTCGGTGTAGGGGAACGCGTTCGTCCGGAAGCCCAGTCCCTGGAACAGGCCGGAGTAGCAGCCTCCGCTCGGCGTGTGCGCGGAGTCGGGGGCCAGGGCCGGGTAGCCGATGACGATGATCTCGGCGTGGGGCGCGCGCGCCTGGATCGCCGCCAGTGCCGAGGTCAGAGCGGGCGCCACCGTCGTGTCGATCTGCGTCGACAGGGTGTTCACCGGCCCGGACGGGGTGTCCACGATGAACTGCTCCCGGCAGGTCGCGTGGGTTTGCCCGTCGATGCTCCCGACGACCGGCCCGGCGGCCGACAGCGCGACGCACATCTGGCCGATGTTCCAGAAGCCGAGGTCGTTGCCGCCGATCGTGAGGGTGACGAGTGCGGTGTCGGCATCCAGCGAGTCGGACTGCGCGGGTGCGGTCCCCCCGCCGACGGACTGCGGGGTGTCGACGACGTTCGCGATCACGGCCCCACCGCACGAACGATCATCGAGGGCGAAGCCGAACTCGGCCGCCAGAAGGTGGGGGTAGTTCTGATCGGACTGATCGCACCCCGGACCGGGCTGAGTGGCCGCGAGCGGAAGCCCCCAGGCCGCGGCGTAGGAGTCGCCGAGCGCGACGTACGAGCGGCCCGTGAGGTCGGGAACGGCGGCAGTGGCGGGAGCGCCGGCGACCAGGAATGCCGAGACGGCGAGGAGGGCGAGACCGGCACCGGAGGCGAGGAGACGACGCATTCGGCCGACGGTAGGGCGTCTCGCACCCGCCTCCCGTCGGATGGGGCTCAGAGGGCGTGGAATTCACCCCCGCGGCCACCGTGGCACGCGGCCGTCTCCCCCACGCGTCACGCGCCGTCGCGGACCGCGCCGACGACCGCGCGCGCCCCCTCCACCGACATGACGATCGAGTAGTGGTCGGTCCCCTCCGCCCGACGCACCTCCCTCAGCAGCGGGTTCTCCCGACGCACGCGGACCAGGTCGGGGTACAGCGGGGGCACCTCCGCGCGCAGACCCCGCTCGGCGGCGAGCAGCACCGTCGGCCGCGGCATCCGGTCGAGTGCACGAGCGATGTCTGTGCCGGTGTTCTGGTCGATCGAGTCCGCTTCCACGGTGGCGAGGGTCGTCGCGGGTCGCAACTCCGGCGGGTCGCCGACCAGGTCATAGCCGAAGTACTCGTCGAGCAGCGGATCCTCACGCCCGGTGAACGCGGGGTGGCCGCGCCAGAAGTCGCGATAGGCCGCGCGATCCGGGAACCGCATCTCCAGCCGCGCGGCGACCGGGCCGAGCACGTGGCGGACGGCCTCGGCCGGCGCCATCCCGGCCGGCAGATCGAGCGGCAGACCACCGTCGACGAGCACGACCCGCTCCACGCGATCCGCATGCCGATCCGCGAACACCGCCGAGACGAACGCCCCCATCGAGTGCCCGACGACAACGGCCCGCTCGACGCCCGTGGCATCCAGGATCGCGGCGAGATCGTCGGCGTGTGCGGCCATTCCGAACGGCCCATCCACGTCGGCGCTGCGCCCGCGTCCGCGCAGGTCGGGCGCGATCAGGCGCGCGTCGGGAGAATCGCCGGCGACCCACGACCACGCGAGGTGCGACGCGGTGACGCCGTGCACGAGCAGCCACGGGAGGCCTTCGGCATCCGGATGCCACTCCCCCACGTGCAGCGTCCCCCCGGGGATGGAGACCTCATGGGTGAGATCGGTCACCGCACCTCCCGGACGCGCTCGCGCAGGGTGTCCCACAGCTGATCGAAGCGCGCGTTCCACGGACCGGCGAACATCCCGGCCTGCCAGCGGCGGTGCACCTCGTCGAGCTCGACCCACTCGGCCGCCTGGACTTCTTCGGGGTCCACGGTCGGTGCGGGTTCCCCCTCGACACGCGTGATCCAGAGGTCGAACAGCGCACGGTCCTCGACGACGCGGCCCACGAGCGCGAGATCGTCCGGAAGGACGGAAAATCCGACCTCTTCGTCGAGTTCGCGCATCGCTCCGCGCCGACTCGATTCGCCGCGCAGCGCGCTTCCCGCTGGGAACTCCCACGCCAGCGGATAGTCCTTCCCTTCGGCGCGGAGGCTCACGAGCACCCGCCCCGTGGATGCCACCACGCAGACGGATGCCACGACGTGGAACGCCCCGGCCGGGACCGGCCCGTCGCCGCGTCGGTGGAGCGTTCCGGTGGGCGTGCCCTGGACGTCGGTGACGTCCCACATCTCGTCGTCGGCCATGCCGCCATCCTCGCGTCGGCACCGCGGAGACAGCCCGCGACACCCCGCGACGACGAAAAGGCCCCACCCGTGAGGGTGAGGGCCTGCATTGTGCACCCCCCGGGACTTGAACCCAGAACCCACTGTTCGATTAGACGCGATATGCAGCGTTAGGCGGCGTTACCGAGCGCGTGGGGAAGACTGTGGAAAACCCCGGTCAGCGGGTGTTTGGTCGAGAGTTAGCCATAACGGTGGATCGCTTCGCTTCTCGGAAGCATCCTGGCCAGATCCTGACTACGGTCTAGACCGTCTGAAGATCGAACGGTGGTGTCCAACCCTCTGCTCTGCACAACTCTGCGAGCGGCTGCTCCAGGGCGCGCTTCATCTCAGGATGCTCGGGCAAGTCGTTAATGCGCATACCGATGACGTGGAGGCCAGTGATCTCCGTTGCGGGCCAGGCAATGTCCCTCCGTACCGCGATGAGGAAGTCGGCCATGAGGCGCATCGTGATGAGCGTCGGTGGGGACGACGCCGACGCCACCCTGAAACGGTAGAAGGTCTCGACTGCTTCATCTGAGCCCCAGATCGCAACGAACGAGGAGAAGTCCGCCATCACGTCCTCTAGACGCTCAGCCCACTCCACGTTGCTGCAGTTCGTCGGCGATCTGTTTGAGGTTGCGGACGGAGCGGCCGAGCCGGTCGAGTTTCGTGACGACGAGGGAGTCCCCCTCCCTCAGGTAACCGAGAGCATCGGTCAGCGCGGGTCGCTTCGCCAGGGTGCCGGAGGCGTGCTCGACAAAGATCTTGTCGCAGCCGGCCGCTTCGAGAGCGTCGGTCTGACCGTCAGGGTTCTGATCTCGTCGAGACGCGCGCGTACCCGACAACGCGCCGTCTTCAACGGACCATTCGTTCGATGTCTCGCAAACGGTCGTTCATATTCACGATCACGATCACCATCACTGATCTTGTATGCCGGGTTGCATGAGTCGCCCTAGCCAGGTGGTTAGCAGTGACGTTTCCGCTGAGCCCAGGAGGTCGGGGTGGGCATTGGCGTGTTCGATCGTGCGGGTGATGTGATCGCGTGCGGAGTGGGCTGAGCCGCTGGTGCCGGTGATTGCGGCGAGAGCCCCTTCGCGGACGGCGACGGACAAAGCGCGGTCTTCGGCGGCGAGAACGATCTGGCGGAGAGTGACGCCGATGTTGGTGACCAGGATGTGCGCGGCCGCTTGGTCGGGGGTTACCGCGAGACGGCCCTGCTGCGCGGCCCGAGCGGTGAGAGTCCGAAGGATCTCGCTGGGACGCGCCTGAGGCTCGGGAGAGTACCCGGGGCGGACTTTCCCGTACATCAGCGTGTAGAAGCCGGGGTTGGCCAGCCCGAACGCTACGTGCGCATCCCATCCGGCGCGGATGTCTTGGATGGGGTCCCCGCTGGTTTCCGCGGATGATTTTTCTGCGAGGTAAAGGTCGAAGCCGCGCTCGATGACGGCTTCGATCAGGCCCTGTTTGTTGCCGAAGAAGTGATAGAGGGTGGGCATCTTCACTCCCACAGCGGCACAGATCGCGCGTAGCGACACCTCCTCGCCAGGAGCTGCGGCGATCATGTCCGCAGCCGCGTCTAGAAGACGGGTCCGTGTATCGCTTCGCACCTCATCTGTCATGTCGCTATAGTAACCCGTAGCAGTGATACATGGCTGCATAGAGCCGACACACGAAGGAGAATCGCAATGACTGTTCACACCCTGAAAGGCAAGAACGTTCTCGTCGCTGCAGGCGCGAAGAACCTCGGCGGCCTGATCAGCCGTCAGGCCGCAGATGCGGGGGCCAACGTCGCCATTCACTACAACTCCGACTCCACGCGCCCGGACGCCGAGGCCACCCTTGCCGCCGTTGAGGCGGCCGGTGGACGCGGCGTCATCCTCAGCGGAGACCTCACGGTTCCGGAGAACGTGACCAAGCTCTTCGCCGACGCCGAAGCCGCTCTTGGCAAGATCGATGTCGCGGTGAACACCGTGGGTAAGGTGCTGCGCAAGCCCATCGTCGACACCTCTGAGGAGGAGTACGACGCCATGTTCGACGTCAACAGCAAGGCCGCGTACTTCTTCATCAAGGAAGCGGGCAAGAACATCGCAGACGGCGGCAAGGTCATCACCCTCGTGACCTCCCTCCTCGCGGCATTCACTGATGGCTACTCCACCTATGCCGGCGGTAAGAGCCCCGTCGAGCACTTCACCCGCGCTGCGGCGAAGGAGTTTGCGGAGCGCGGGATCTCGGTCACCGCGATCGCTCCGGGGCCGATGGACACCCCGTTCTTCTACGGGCAGGAAACCCCCGAGCGGGTGGAGTTCCACAAGTCGCAGGCCATGGGTGGTCAGCTCACCCAGATCGAGGACATCGCCCCCATCGTGGCGTTCCTGGCAACCGAGGGCTGGTGGATCACCGGGCAGACCATCTTCGCCAACGGCGGATACACCACCCGCTAAACCGGGCCGAAGGAGCACACTTCATGAGCAGCAATGTGACCGTCCCCGCCCCCGTGCAGGCGTTCGTGGACGCCATCAACTCCGCCGACACCGATGCATTCGTCGACCTCTTCACCCCCGACGGGTTGGTGAACGACTGGGACACGGAATACACCGGCCATGAGGGGGTGCGCCGATGGGCGGACTCTGACGCCATCGGCGCCCTTGCGAAGATGACCTTGCTGACGGCGAGCACCGAGGCTGACACCACGACGGTCCGCTTTGACTGGAGCAGCCGCGTGTTTAACGGTGAGTCCACGGGCATCTTCGTCGTCCACGACGAACGCCTCCGCAGCTTCACCATCCCGCCGAACCACTGACCCGTTTCGGCACTCCCGTCGGCGCCCCACGACCCGCCCACGCGCCTCGTGGGGCGCTGACGCACACCGGTTCACGACCCAAGGAAACGACATGTCCACCACACCCCTCACCGGTGCTCTTCGACGCATGACTGGCCGCGACCCGCACGAGCGGGGGCGCGCTGCTAGTCCACTCGAGCTGTTCTTCGACCTGGTGTTCGTGGTCGCGGTGTCGTTCTCCTCCGTGCAGCTGCACCACATGGAAGCGAGCGGCAACCTAGGACTGGGAGTCCTGGGATACCTGATGGTGTTTTTCGCGATCTGGTGGTCATGGATGAACTTCACCTGGTTCGCCACCTCGTTCGACACCGACGACTGGCTGTACCGCATCCTCACCTTTGTGCAGATGGCCGGCGTCCTCGTCCTCGCCTCCGGCGCCGCCGACGCCATGGAACACCACGACTTCGCCGTCATCACCCTCGGGTACGCGATCATGCGCCTCGCGCTGGTTACACAATGGCTTCGCGTCGCCCTCACCAATCCGCCCCTCCGCGGCACCGCGCTCCGCTACGCCGCCGGTATCACCGCCGTCCAGATCGCGTGGATCCTCCGACTTGCCCTGCCTGAGGCGGCCGGGTTCATTGGGTTCTTCGTTCTCGCCGCTGCGGAGATCGCGGTCCCGATCTGGGCGGAGTCCCACCGGCCGACACCATGGAACCCGCACCACATCACCGAACGGTATGGACTGTTCACCCTCATCCTGCTCGGCGAATCCATCCTCGCCTCAGCTAATGCCGTCGTCGAAGCGCTCGAAGCAGGAAACCACATCCCTGAACTGCTCACTATCTCCGCGGCAGGCCTCGCCATCGCCGCCGGCATGTGGTGGATCTACTTTTCCCGCGAACACCACCACCACATCAACTCGCTACGCTCATCACTGACCTACGGCTACACCCACTACCTCATCTTCGCCGCAGCCGGCGCCTATTCCGCCGGCATCGAAGTCATAATCGACACCACAACCCACCACGCCCACACAACCGAGCTCACCGCCGCAGCCACCCTCACCATCCCCGTCGCCCTATTCATCCTCAGCATCTGGGCCCTCACCATACGCACCACCCTCAGCACCCCCCGCAACGCCACCATGCTGGCCGCCGCAGGGGTAGTGCTAGGCGCGACCTTCCTGCCCGGGCTCGGTGTGATCGTCACAGTCGCCGTCGGAACGGCCATCGCTGCCGCCACCACAAGTCGAACTCACCCCGCCCACACGCATCGTCCATAAAGCCCCTGAGGGTTATAGGCCAAAAAGTGTGTATGAGATGGTCGTTTAGCCGCGTGATTTCGCGGTGAAACGGGGATCGGTATGGTCCGCGACCCTTAGTCGTGGACCTTCCGACGAACTCGACGACTTGTCTGGTATGCGGGTCGCTGCTGGTGAAGAACGGGCGGACGTCGGCAGGGACGCAGCGGTGGCGGTGCCCGTCGTGCGGAGCATCGTCGACTAGGCGCCGCCCCGACGTCGCGCGTCGAGAACAGCTCCGCCGGTTCGTGAACTGGATCGTAGGCAAGAGCACCCAAGCCGAAACAGATGGGACGGCGTCGGGACGATTCTTCCGCCGCCGGTCTGCGTGGTGTTGGGAGCTGGTTCCCGATCTCGGAAAAGTCGAGACGGTCCACCACGCCGTCCTCGTCGACGGTGTCTGGGTAGGAACGTGGTGCCTACTGATCGCTCTCAGCGACACCGGACGCGTCCTGGCCTGGCAGTGGTGCGCCCGCGAATCGACCGCCGCGTGGGCTGCGTTGTTGGAACAGGTTCCCGCGCCCGCCGTCCTCGTCTCCGACGGCGGCTCCGGTCTACCCAGCGCGCTCAGACGATGCTGGCCAGAGACCGCGCATCAACGCTGCATCTTCCACCTGCAAATGAACATCACCCGCCATCTGACGCGACACCCGCGAACTACCGCCGGCCAAGCGTTACGACGCCTGGTGATGGACCTCAGCGCCGTCCGCGACGAAACCGCCGCGATCCAGTGGCAGCTTCGCCTCGAGCAGTGGTGGCAGGCCTTCGGTCACCTCACCCGGGAACGCACCATGTTCCGCAACGGACAGTGGGGCTTCACCCACGACCGCCTCCGCAAAGCCTGGCTACTGATGCGCCTGGTCACACGCCGTCAGACCCTGTTCACTCACATCGTCTACGGCACCCCGCGCACGACCTCCGCGTTAGAGAGCCTCAACGCCCAAATCCGCGACCTGCTACGCCGACACCGCGGAATGAGCGAACAGCACCGCCACCGCGCGGTCGAATGGTTCCTCACCCTCCGAGAACTTCCTCTCGAGCACGCCCTCGACCTCGCACGCCCCACCGAGACCCCCATCCCCGCAGCGCACGTTGACGAACCCCTCGAGCCCGCCCTCTACGACACCGCCCTCAACCCCGAGGAAGGCCTCTGGACCCGAACCGGATGGGCAGGACGCGGCTAACACGCCCGACCCATACACACTTTTTGGCCGATAACCCGATCCTGACTGGGCCAGGGAATACAAAACCGCCTCTCACCAGTGAAGACCTGATGAGAGGCGGTTTATCGGTGCACCCCCTGGGACTTGAACCCAGAACCCACTGATTAAGAGTCAGTTGCTCTGCCGATTGAGCTAGAGGTGCGTTCTGTTGGCCCGGAAACTGCGATCCGAACCGAGGGATTACGTTACCAGGCGTGACGCGGGCGCACCAAATCGGGCCGAGGACGCCGTCTATCCTGGAGCCGTGTCTCCCATCGATGAGTCCCTCTCGTCCTCGGCATCCCCCCGTGACGACCTCGAGTTGGCGCTGCGTCTGGCCGATGCCGCCGACGCCGTCGCCATGGCACGCTTCGACGCGGCCGACCTGCGGATCGACACCAAACCCGACCGCACGCACGTCACCGAAGCCGATCTCGCGACCGAACGGGCGATCCGAGAAATCCTTGATGCCGAGCGTCCGGGTGATGCCATCCTCGGCGAGGAGTACGGAACGTCGGGAGACACCGCCCGCCGCTGGGTCATCGACCCGATCGACGGGACGCACAACTACATGCGCGGGATCCCGGTGTGGGCGACGCTCATCGCGCTCAGCGTCGACGGTGTGCCTCAGGTCGGCGTGGTGAGTCAGCCGGCGCTCGGCCGCCGGTGGTGGGCGGCGACGGACCACGGAGCCTGGACCAACGGCCGCGACGGAGAGCCGCGTCGCATCCACGTGTCCGACGTCGACGACATCGCGCACGCGAGCATCAGCTTCCAGAGCATCGAGCAGTGGGACGACGTCGATCTCGTGCCGACGCTGGAGCGCCTCACCCGCGCGGTGTGGCGCGACCGCGGCTACGGCGACGCCCTGCCCTACATGTGGCTCGCCGAGGGACGCCTCGAACTCGTCGCCGAGTTCGGGGTGAAGGAGTACGACATCGCCGCCATCGCCCCGATCGTGCGCGAGGCCGGCGGACGCTTCAGTGCCTTCGACGGCTCCGATCGCCTCGACGCCGAGTCCTCCCTCGCGACCAACGGAACGCTGCACGACGCGTTCCTCGCCTTCCTGCACGACGAGGACACCGAGTGAAGGTCACGCGCATCGCCGCGGTCGCGGCATCCCTGGTCGTCGCCGGGGCGCTGAGCGCGTGTGCGCCGAACACGGCTCCGCCCCCGGCCGCCACCGCCGCTCCGGCCAACACGGCCTCGCCGACAACCCCCGACCCCTCGCCGACCATCGACGGTGACGCCGAGGCCGCCGATCCCACGTGCGAGACGATCATCCTGCGCTCCACGGCCACCGACTTCCGCAGCCTCGGCTGGACCGCACAGTCCGAGACGTTCCGCATCGGGGCGACCGAGGTGCGTGACGGCATCCTGTGCAAGTGGAGCGACGGGTCGGCAACGGCTGATCGTGTGCAGATGTTCGGCTGGGCGCCGATCGACGAGTCCGCGGCCGAGAAGGCGCAGAACGATCTGGTCGGCTCCGGCTGGAAGCGCGAAGAGGGGTCGAACGGCGAGGTCTACGTCACCGAGAACCACGAGTGGCTCGGCGGACGCGGGGCCGACGGCTACGGCATCACCTACCTCTTCGGCGACGGCTGGGTGAAGGTCGCCGACACGAAGCAGAGTCTCGTCCTGATCGACTGGCCGCCGGCTCAGCGGTAGGGGTTCACCGCGTCGGGCTCGCCCGAGGCGGCGTGGCCCTGGTCCCACGCGTCCCCGCGCGCCTCGCGGTCGCGCCAGAGGCCGTCGACCTGCAGCACGCGCTGCGCGAACGCCACCCAGTCGCTCCACCCACCCGACACCGCACCGTCCGGCGCGCGGGAGCCGGTCGCCGTCCACGTCGGGGACTCGGCATCCGGATCCAGCTGGAAGGGGCCGACATCGATGCGCTGCGCGCGGGGATCGGGCATCCTCCGACGGTAGGTCGCCCGCGCGGTCGCGAGCAAGCGCGTGACGTAGGCTCGGTCGTCGTGGCTATCGGCGCGACCATTCACACCTTCACGGTGCAGCTCTCCGACGTGGACCGCGGCGTCTACGACGAACTTCCGCTGCGCGTCGCGCGGCATCCCTCCGAGACCGACGCGTACATGCTCACGCGCGTCCTCGCGTACTGCCTCGAATACGAAGAGGGCATCGCCTTCAGCGAGGGCGTCTCCGCGACCGACGAGCCGGCCGTGATGGTGCGCGACCTCACCGGCGCGCTCGTCGCCTGGATCGAGGTCGGAGCCCCGGATGCCGCGCGCCTCCACACCGGAAGCATGAAGGCCGAGCGCGTCGCGATCTACACCCACCGCGACCCCGAGAAGGTCGCCGCCCCCTGGGCCGGCAAGCGCATCCACCGCGGCGAGGACGTGCTGCTCCACTCTTTCGACTCGGGCTTCGTCGAGCGGATGGCCGGCGCGATCGAACGCCGCAACACCGCGACGCTCACGCGCACCGAGAACCGTGTGTACCTCGAACTCAACGACGCCTCGGGCGAGAGCGACATCCACACCCGCTCGGCATCCTGAAACGAGAAGACCCCCGCTCGCAATCGCGAACGGGGGTCTTCTCGACAGGGACGATGGTTCGTGGAGCTGGGGGGAATCGAACCCCCGTCCAACGCTGGGTCTCCGCGTTTTCTCCGGGCGCAGTCTGTGCAGACGTTCTACTCGGCCCCGACCTTTGTCACAGACACCTAAGTCGACAGGCCCAGTCCGGGAAAAGTCCCGCGTGACGTCCGGACGCCGTCACACAGCAAGACCCCTAAATGACGCCAGAATCCGTGGCGGGGTCACACACGGTCTGACGGACTATCGGGCTCGCTTACGCAGCGAGGGCGAAGTCAGTGCGCTTGGTTTCGGCACTTATAGTTTTGCAGGGAGCGTTTACGAGATAACCCCACATCCTCGGCCCGCTTCTCGCGGGTTCGCAGGCGCTGTCGAAACCGATCAGCCCCGGGAACTCCGTGAAGGAGCGACCATCGTCACACTGTTGACTTACCAATCGGATGCCGAGACACCCGAGCATCACAGTCTACAACGGATCCGTATCCTGGGCCATTCCCACGCGCTCGCGTAGGCTCCCCGCATGAGCCACGTCATCATCACTGTCCGGGGCGAGAGCGAGACTCGCGTGCGCGCGGAAGAGGCGGCGGTGAGGGTGACCGTGTCGACCGACGGCCCGTCCCGCGGACCCGTGGTCGAGCGGGCTCAGGAGCGGGCGGCATCCGTGCAGGACGGCCTCGTCGCCCACTTGCGGTCCGGTGAGGTGTCGGAGTGGTCGAGCGCCCGCGTCTCGGTCTGGTCGGACCGACCGTGGAACAACGAGGGCGCGCAACTCCCCCTCGTGCACCACGCGAGCGTCGAGCTCTCGGCCACGTTCACCGATGCCGGGGCACTGTCGTGGTGGCTCGGTGACGTGACCGAGTCCGACGACGTGCAGGTCACGGCCGTCGACTGGCGGCTGTCGCGCGCGACGCGCGTCCGCGTGGAGGGAGAGGTCGCCTCCGACGCGGTCCACGTCGCCGTCGAGCGCGCCACCGCGTACGCGGACGCGCTGGGGCTGGCATCCGTCAGCGCCGTCGAGATCGCTGACGCGGGACTGCTCGAGGTGCGCCCGGAGGCGACCGCGTTCAAGGGAGCGCGCATGATGGCCATGGCGGATGCCGGGCCCTCGTTCAGCCTGCAGCCGCCCGAGATCGTCGTGAGCGCCGTCGTCGAGGGGCGTTTCCGCGCCGAGTGAGGCTCAGGAAGCGCAACGGCTGACCTTCAACCAGTGCGTTCTGGGTCAGTCGCCCAAGCGGTTCTTCGTCCGCATCGCCCGCTCCGCCTCGCGCTTGTCTTCGCGCTCCCGGATCGTCTGGCGCTTCTCGAACTCGCGCTTGCCCTTCGCGACAGCGATCTCGACCTTGGCCCGGCCGTCGAGGAAGTACAGCCGCAGCGGCACGAGGGTGTAGCCCCCGGCAGCGACCGCGTGCGAGAGCTTGATGATCTCTTCCTTGTGCAGCAGCAGCTTGCGGGTGCGCTTGGCGGAGTGGTTGGTCCAGTGCCCCTGCGAGTACTCGGGGATGTGGACGGCATCGAGATACGCCTGCCCGCCGTCGATGTACGCGTAGCCGTCGGTGAGGTTCGCTCGCCCTTGGCGCAGCGACTTCACCTCGGTGCCCGTGAGCACCAGTCCGGCTTCGTACGTCTTCTCGATGGCGTAGTCGTGGCGCGCCTTCTTGTTCGACGCGATGAGCTTCTCACCCTGCTCACGAGGCATGGTGCCACCTCCTCATGATCATGGGCACACAGAGCCCATCAGTCTACGCGATCAGGCGCGCAGCCAGCGTCGGATCGCAAAGCTCGCGCTCAACGCGGCCAGCAGCACACCGATGACGATGATCACTGGTACGACGATGGCGACGTCTCCGACGCCCACCCACGAGGTGATGAAGCTCACGCGATCGCGCAGGTACTGGTTGACACCGACGCCCACCATCGCCCACACGGCGACGCTCGCGAGGGCCGAACCGATCAACGCTGCCAACACGCCCTCGAGGACGAACGGTGTCTGGATGAACCGGTTCGACGCGCCTACCAATCGCATGATCCCCAGCTCTCGACGGCGGGCGAACGCCGACAGGCGGATCGTCGTCGCGATGAGAAGGACGGCTGCGATGAGCATGAGCCCCGCGATTCCGACGGCGACGTAGGTCGCCACCGTGAGCGTCTGGAAAAGAGGCTCCAGGTACTGCATCTGGTTGGTGACTTCTTCGACGCCCGCCTGGTTGCTGAACGCCTCGGAGATGACATCCGATTGCCGCTGGTCGACCAGGTTGATGCTGAAGGTCGCGTTGAACTGGTCGGCCGTGACGACGCCGGCGATGTCGTCCGAGAGCAGAGACTTCGCGTTCTCGAACACCTCGTCGCTCGTAGAGAAGGTGTAGTTGCGGATCAGCGGTGCCAGCGCCGGGCCGTCGAGCGTGGCGCGCACCTGATCGATCTGCTCCTGGCTCGCCGCTTGGCCGGTGGTGCAGGACGGCGTGTCCGACACGGTCGCGCACATGAACACCGCGACCTGGGCACGGTCCGCCCAGTACGACTGCATCTTGCCGATCTGCATCTGCATGAGCATCGCGGCGCCGAC
This sequence comes from Microbacterium sp. 5K110, assembly GCF_005774735.1. Classification (GTDB taxonomy): domain Bacteria; phylum Actinomycetota; class Actinomycetes; order Actinomycetales; family Microbacteriaceae; genus Microbacterium. Next base: position 12,970 of record NZ_VBUM01000035.1, read on the forward strand.
GAAGGTCAGAGAGACGAAAGTCACCAGGATCACCGAGATGACCATCGAGGCGTTGCGGCGAAGCCCGCTGAAGGCTTCGGAGAGGATGAGACCGAATCTCATGACGTGGGTCCCACTTCGTCGGCGCGGTCGTTCTTGTCGCCCAGTCCGAGGCGGTCGGCGAGGCCGAGAGCCTCGACGTCGGGCGTGGTCACCGGAATCGACCGCGTGTGCGTACCCGGCTCACGGGGAGCCTCGGCCGTCGCGGACGGGGCTTCGCTCTCCCTCGACTCGGCGCGCGCGATGTCGGCCGGGTTCAGCGGCTCCACCGAACCGGTGATGTGGGCCACTTCGCGCTGGACCTCGAGCACGGCGGTCAGAGCGGCGACGGCGGCCGCGCCCTTTTCGACCTCGGGCGCGAGACGCGGCAGGCCGGACGTGTCGCCGTAGCCGCCGTGGCGCTCGTCACGGACCATCTCGCCGTTCTTCAGCTCGATCACGCGACGCTGCATCTGATCGACGAAGCCGGCCTCGTGCGTGGCCATGACGACGGTGGTGCCACCGGCGTTGATGCGCGCGAGGAGCCGCATGATGTCGATGGAGGTGCCGGGGTCGAGGTTTCCGGTCGGCTCGTCGGCGAGCAGGACCTGCGGGCGGTTCACCAGCGCACGGGCGATCGCGACACGCTGCTGCTCACCGCCCGAGAGCTCGTGCGGCAGACGCTTCTCCTTGCCGTCGAGGCCGACGAGAGCGAGGACCTCGGGCACCGCCTGCTGGATGAACCCGCGCGAGGCGCCGGTGACCTGCAGAGTGAAGGCCACGTTCTGGTGCACCGTCTTGTTGGGCAGCAGACGGAAATCCTGGAAGACCGACCCGATGTGCCGCCGGAAGTACGGCACCTTCCGGTTGGACAGGGTGCGCAGGTCGCGACCGAGCACGACGACACGCCCCTCGCTGGGTGTCTCGGCCCGCAGGATCAGCTGCAGGCACGACGACTTGCCGGAGCCGGAGGCCCCGACGAGGAAGACGAACTCTCCGCGCTGCACCTCGAAATCGACGGCGCTGAGCGCCGGTCTCGTGGTGCCGCGATACCTCTTGGTGACGTTCTCGAACCGGATCATGGCTCGACGAGCCTAAGCGCGCGAGCGGTTCCGCCCGAGAGGACTCGCCGGGTCGCGAAACCGGGAGAGTCCTATGGATGCCGCGAGGTGCGGCATCCGGGATCAGTCGTCGTCGTCCTTGCGCTTGCGCCAGCGGATTCCCGCCGCGATGAGCCCGTCGAGGTCACCGTCGAAGACGACCGCGGGGTTACCGACCTCGTAGCCCGTGCGGAGGTCTTTCACGAGCTGCTGACCGTAGAGGAAGTAGGAGCGCATCTGGTCGCCCCAGCTGGCGGTGATCGTGCCCGCGAGCTCTTTCTTCTTCGCCGCTTCCTCTTCGCGCTTGAGCAGCAGCAGTCGAGTCTGGAGCACCCGCATGGCGGCGGCGCGGTTCTGGATCTGGGACTTCTCGTTCTGCATCGACACGACGAGTCCCGTGGGGAGGTGGGTGATGCGCACCGCGGAGTCCGTCGTGTTGACCGACTGCCCACCGGGGCCCGACGAACGGAAGACGTCGACGCGGATGTCGCCTTCGGGCACCTCGACCTCGACGGCCTCTTCCATCACGGGGATGACCTCGACGGCGGCGAAGCTCGTCTGACGCTTGTCGGCGCCGCCGAACGGGCTGATGCGCGCGAGGCGGTGCGTACCGGCCTCGACCGAGAGCGTGCCGTACGCGTAGGGCACGTCGATCTCGAAGGTGGCGGACTTGATGCCCGCGCCCTCGGCATACGAGGTGTCCATCACCTTGACCGGGTACTTGTGACGCTCGGCCCAGCGCAGGTACATGCGCAGGAGCATCTCGGCGAAGTCCGTGGCGTCGTCGCCACCGGCACCCGAGCGGATCGTGACGACGGCCGAGCGGGCGTCGTACTCGCCGTCGAGGAGCGTCTGCACCTCGAGCTGGCCGATGACATCGCGAAGAGACGCGAGCTCCTTGCGAGACTCCTCGGCCGAGTCCTCGTCATCCATCTCGATCGCGAGGCCCACGAGCACCTCGAGGTCGTCGAGACGCTGCTCGATCTCGGTGATCCGCTTGAGCTCGGCCTGACGGTGGCTGAGACGACTCGTGATCTTCTGAGCGTTGTCGACGTCGTCCCACAGGTCGGGAGCACCGGCCTCTTCGCTCAGGCGTTCGATGTCGGCGGTGAGTGCGTCGACGTCGACCACGGCCTGGATATCGGCGAAGGTCGAGCGCAGCGCCTGAATGTCGGCGGTCAAATCGAGTTCGAGCATTTGAGATCAAGCCTATCGTGGAGACGGTGACAGCCGACTCTCCCCGGAACGTGCTGGTGCGCTTCGCGCCCATGATCTACGGCCCCACGCTGCTGTTCGCCCTCGGCGAGGGGGCGGTGATCCCCCTCATCCCGGTGATCGCCACGCGCCTGGGCGCGGACGTCGCCGTGGCGGCGCTCATCGCCGCGGCACTCGTCGTCGGCCAGCTGTGCGGGAACATCCCCGCCGGGTGGGCGGTGGCGCGCTTCGGCGAGCGCATCACGATGGGCGTTGCGGGCATCGTCATCCTCGCCGGGCTCGTGGGGGTGGTCTTCGCCGACTCGCTCGTGATCTTCGCGGCGGCGGTGTTCCTGATCGGGTTCTGCGCGGCATCCTTCGCTCTGGCCCGTCATTCGTTCATGACGACGCGCGTGCCGCTGCACTTCCGGGCGCGGGCGCTCTCACTCCTGGGCGGGACGTTCCGGCTCGGGATGTTCGTGGGGCCGTTCATCTCGGCCGCGCTCTTGGGCATCTTCGGCGACGAGTCGGCCTCGATCGCGTTCTTCGCGGTGTGCCAGGTCGCCACGATCCTGCTCGTGTTCCTGGGACCGGATCCCGAGCGGGCCGTCGCCGCCGCGTCGCCCGTGGGGCCCGGACCGGATGCCGAGGACACCGGCGAACCCGTCACCGGTTCGATCCCCGTGGCGGAGCGGGCAGGGGTGTTCCGCACGATGTGGCGCTTCCGGGGGGTGCTCGCGCGGCTCGGGCTCGCCGCCGCGTCGCTCTCGGCGGTGCGATCCGCCCGGCAGGTCGTCCTTCCGCTGTGGGGTGTGTCGCTGGGCTTGGATGCCTCGACGATCGCGCTGGTCGTCGGTGTCTCGGGGGCGATCGATTTCGCGCTGTTCTATGCCAGCGGGCAGGTGATGGACCGCTTCGGGCGCCTGTGGGCGGCGCTGCCGGCGATGGTCCTCATGGGTGCTGGCTTCTTCGCTCTGTCGTTCACGCACGAGCTGGACAGCGCGGCGATGTGGTTCGCGATGTTCGCGGCGGTACTCGGCGTCGGCAACGGGCTCTCCAGCGGCATCCTGCTCACCCTGGGCGCCGACATCGCACCGCCGACCGAACCGGCGGCGTTCCTGGGGTCGTGGCGCACGCTCACTGATGCCGGTGGCGCGATCGCTCCCTTGATCATCTCTGCCCTGACGGCGGCGGTGTCGTTGCCGGTGGCCGTGGGAGCGATGGGGGTCGTCGCCGCGCTGGGCGCGGTGGGCTTCGTGCGGTGGGTGCCGCGCTACGTGCCGCGAACACGGTGAAACCCGGAGCGGGTGCTTCGTGACGCGGACCGGGCGGCGGCGCCGATTTGCCCGCCGAGCGGTTCACGCTCCACGATGAAGCCGAACCACCCGCGCGCGCACCGAGGAGAACACCACGTGAAGGACGTCGATCGCGGGGCCCTCGCGATCTCGGCCGCCCTCGCCGGCGTCGCCGGATACGTGGATGCCATCGGGTTCCTGGACACCGGTGGGCTGTTCGTCTCGTTCATGAGCGGCAACTCCACCCAGGCCGCCGTCGAGGTCTTCGGTCCCGGCGCCGCGGTGGCTCTCGCCTCGGCGGGGATCATTGCCGCCTTCGTCTTCGGCGTCGCCGTCGGGGGCGTGGCGGCCACGCTCCTCGCCCGTCCGCGGGCATGGATCGTCGGGGGCGCGACGGTGGCGGTCGCCCTGGTCGCCGTGCTCGCTTTCGGCGGCGAGACGACGCTCTGGCGGGTGGCCCTGCTCGCGGCGGGGATGGGCGCGCTCAACACGCTCTTCCTCGCCGACGGACGAGCCCGCGTAGCGATCACCTACTCGACCGGGACACTCGTCAGCCTCGGCCTGGCCCTCGCGGCCGCGGCCACCGGAGGATCCCGCCGCGCCTGGCGGCGACCGCTCCTGCTGTGGTCGTCGCTCGTCGGCGGTGCCGTCGTCGGGGCGGTCGCCCACCGCGGAGGCAGCCCGTTCGCCCTGTCCTTCGCCGCCGTCGTGCTGACGATCGTGACCGTGATCCTCGCCGTCCGCCCCTCTGCCACGGAGCGCGGGCCCTCGGCAGAGCGCTGACGCGACCGGACGCCGCCGCGGAGACCCGCCGACCCGACCCGGAACGCCGGGGCCCGCTTCACACCCGGATGAGCACCTTCCCGGTCACGCCCGCCTCGACGGCGTCGTGCGCGGCAGCGGTCTCGTCGAGGGCGAACCAGGTGAGCGGCAGTCCGCTCTCCTCCCCCACCGGGAGCGCGCCGTCGGCGACAGCGGCCGACACGTCCTCGGCCGCGGCGGCCAAGGCATCCTCGCCCACCGTGTACAGCAGCAATCCCTGCCACCGCGCGTTCTTCGCGAAGCTCTCGCGGACGGCAGCGGTGAAGGTGTCGCCCCCGTTGTCGGCGTAGTAGCCGATCGAGCCGTGGTTGGCGAGCACCTCCACGTCGAGACCCGCGTTGTCGGCGATCGCGACCTCGACGACGTGGTCGATGCCGTCGGGGGCGATCTCGCGGATGCGGTCGGCCAGACCCGGCTCGGTGTACCGCAGCACGTGGGGAGCGCCCGCCGCGCGCGCGAGAGCCTCCTTCTCGGCGCTGCTGACGGTGGCGATGACGGTCGCCCCCGCCCACGCCGCGAGCTGGATCGCCGCGTGGCCCACCGCGCCCGCACCTCCCTGAACGAGAACCGAGCGACCGGTCAGGGCGCCGGGCGACAGACGTGCGGGCCCGAACTCGTGCACGGTGAGCGCGCGATGCGCCGTCATGGCGGGAACACCGAGGCTCGCCCCCAGCTCGAACGACGCAGCCTCGGGCAGCGGCACGGCGCGCGAGGCCGGGATCACGGCGTACTCCGCTGCGGTCCCGGTCGGACGCTGGTGGGCGGCGAGATAGACCCACACGCGATCCCCCACGGCCAGGTCGTCCACCCCGTCGCCGACGGCATCCACCGTGCCGGCACCGTCCTGATTCGGCGTCACTTCGTCGGCGACGAGCGGCCGGCCGACCGAGGCCCGCGCCTTCCAGTCGGTCGGGTTCACGCCCGAGACGGCGATGCGCACGCGCACCTCACCCGCCGCGGGTTCGGGGACCTCCCGCTCCACGAGCGAGAGGACGGAGGAGTCACCGGGGGTGCTGTACACGATCGCCTTCATACGAAGTCCCAAGTTCCCGCGGGCGCCCCGCATTCCCGCGGCGTGTGCGCCTGGGAATCGCCACCCTGGAGGAATGTCCTCTCTCGTGATCGCCGACGGCGTCCCGTTCCTGCCCGACCTCGCGCCCGATTCCGCGCGGGACCGTGCGGCGATCGGCATCCGAGAAAGCACGATCGTCGCGATCGGCGACCTCGCTGACGTGCGAGACGCGGTCGGCCCGGGCGTCGAAGAGATCGACGCCGCGGGTGGACTCGTCACGCCCGGGTTCGTCGACGCGCACGTCCACCTCGGCGTCGGGGCGGTGGACGCCCTGCGCTGCGACCTCGCGGGCGCCGCGTCATTGGACGAGATCGACGCGCGCATCCGCCGCTTCGCGTCCGCCCATCCCGGCGACTGGGTGGTCGGCGGCGGCTGGGATCCGTCGCCGTCACGCGTCGCCCACCGGGTGAGCCGGATGCCGGACCCCTCGGCCCCGAGGAGTCGCTGCCCCTCGGGGCCGCGATCGACGCCTACACGCGCGGCTCCGCGACCCTCCTCGGAGTCGGCACCGGCCTCCTGCGCATCGGAGAGCGGGCCGACCTCGCCGTCGCCGACCGCGATCCCTTCGCCGGTCCGGCGGAGGCTCTTCACGAGACCCGCACCGCGCTCACCGTCCTGGGAGGTGCCGTCATCGCGTCTTGACGGCAGCTTCACATAGAGCCGTGACCGCGCGCCCATAGAATGAGGGCACTCGCGGGAGTGGTGAAACCGGCAGACACGCAGGATTTAGGTTCCTGTGCCTTCGGGCGTGGGGGTTCAAGTCCCCCCTTCCGCACGGCTTCTCCTCCGCACCAGCATTCTTCCGACCCGACGGGACCGATGTGATCCACCCCACTGCCCTGCTCCCGTGGCTCGACCCGGCGGCCATCATCACCAATTCCCAGCCCTGGGCGCTGCTGGTGGTCTGTTTCATCATCTTCGCCGAGACCGGCCTGCTGATCGGCTTCCTGCTGCCCGGAGACACCCTGCTGATCATGGCGGGACTGCTCTCGCACTCCACCACCGCCGCCCCGAACGGCGTCTTCGGCATCAACGCCTGGTTCGTCGCCCTGGCCATCGGAGTCGCCGCCTTCATCGGCGGCGAGGTCGGCTACTTCATCGGCCACAAGGCCGGACCATCGATCTTCGAGCGCAAAGAGTCCGGGATCTTCAGCCGCAAGAACGTCGAACGCACGAACGCGTTCTTCGAGCGGTTCGGCGGGATCACCGTCATCCTGGCCCGCTTCGTTCCCGTGGTGCGCACGTTCGCGCCCATCGCCGCCGGTGTCGGGCACATGCCGTGGCGCCGCTACACGCTCTACAACCTCATCGGCGCGATCATCTGGGGCATCGGCCTCACGATGCTCGGCTATGCCGTGGGCTACATCCCCTTCGTGCGCGACATCGTCACCGAGTACATCGACGTGATCCTGCTCGCCGCCGTCGCCGGAACGGCGATCTTCATCGGCATCCACTACTTCCGCGAGCGCGCCGCTGCCAAGCGCGACGCCGCCGCGGGTCGGGGGTCCGTGTCGCACGCCGAGGCTCAGGAACTCACGCTCGACCCGAAGACCCTCGAAGACGGCGACCAGCGCGCGCACTGATCGCGGCGGCTACGACGCTTTCGAGGCCTTCTTCTTCCCCGCCGGTTTCTTCGCCGGCTCACGCTTGTCAGCGGTGCCCGCCCGCGCGGCGCGGCTGCGCTCGACGCTGGCGCGCAGTGCCTCCATCAGATCGATGACCTCGCCGCCGTCGTCGTCGGCATCCTGCTCGCCGAACGTCGCCGCGGTGTCGATCGCGTCGCCCTGCTCGAGCTTCGCGTCGATCAACGTGCGCAGCTCGCGCTGATACTCGTCACCGAATTCCTCGGCATCGAAGTCCTTCGAGAAGCTCTCGACGAGCGAGGCCGACATCTCCAGCTCTTTCGCCGAGATGCGGACGTCGTCGTCGAGCGCGGGGAAGGCGGCCTCGCGCACTTCGTCGGCCCAGAGCAGCGTTTGGAGCACGAGCACGTCGCCGCGCGTACGCAGCGCCGCGAGCCGCGTCTTCTGCCGGAGCGAGAACCGCACGATCGCGGTGCGGTCGGTCTGCTCGAGCGTCTTGCGCAGCAGGACGTAGGCCTTCGGCGACGTCGAGTCGGGTTCGAGGTAGTACGCCTTGTCGAGTGTGAGGAGGTCGACCTGGTCGCTGGGGACGAACTCCACCACCTCGATCTCGCGGCTGCGTTCGCTGGGGAGCGACGCGAGATCGTCCTTGGTCAGGACGACCGTCTGCTCGCCGTCGTCATACGCCCGGTCGATGTCCTGATAGGGGACGACTTCGCCGTCCACCTCGCAGATCCGCTGGTAGCGGATCCGTCCCCCGTCCTTGTTGTGCACCTGGTGCAGGGGCACGTCGTGGTCCTCGGTCGCCGAGTACACCTTCACCGGCACGTTGACCAGGCCGAAGGTCAGTGCACCCTTCCAGATCGATCGCATGGTCCCAGTGAACACCGGAAGGGGCCCGGATGCCGAGAGGTTGCGCCCGAGATGCTGCACAACTCCTGCACGAAGCCGCAGGCCGGGCGGCGCCGGCACCTCCGGGCACTCCCTGCAGGAGTTGTGCGCCCCCTCGGAGCACCGCCGCTTACGCTGGGGCGATGACCGAGCAGACGGTGCGCATCGAGGGCCGCCGGCTGCGCCTGTCGAACCTCGACAAAGTGCTCTATCCCGAGACGGGGACCACCAAGGGCGAGGTCATCGACTACTACAGCCGTATCGCCCCGAGACTCCTCCCGCACGTGCGCGCCCGTCCCGTGACCCGCAAGCGCTGGCCCGACGGGGTGGGGACCGCGGCCGCTCCCGGGGAACCGTTCTTCGCGAAGGCGCTCGAACCGGGTGCTCCGGCGTGGGTGCCGCGGCATCCGATCGACCACTCCTCGGGGGCGAAGGACTACCCGCTCGTAGAGGACGTGCCGACCCTGGTCTACCTCGCGCAAGTCGCGAGCCTCGAGCTGCACGTGCCGCAGTGGCGGTTCGACGCCGCAGGGACTCGGCTGAACCCGGACCGGCTCGTCCTCGACCTCGACCCCGGTCCGGGCGTCGGGCTTCTCGAATGCGCCGAGGTCGCGCGATGGGCGCGATCGATCCTGCGCGACATGGGCCTGGACCCGATGCCCGTCACGAGCGGCAGCAAGGGCATCCACCTGTACGCCCACCTCGACGGCCGGCAGACCAGCGACACCGTGAGCGCCGTAGCGAAAGAGCTCGCCCGGTCGATCGAAGCCGACCACCCGGACCTCGTGGTCAGCCAGATGGCCAAGGCCGTGCGGCCGGGCAAGGTGTTCATCGATTGGAGCCAGAACAACGGCTCCAAGACGACGATCGCCCCGTACTCGCTCCGCGGTCGCGCCGAGCCCACCGTCGCCGCTCCGCGCACGTGGGACGAGCTCGACGATCCGGGGCTCCGCCACCTGCTCTTCCACGAGGTGCTCGAGCGCGCCGACGACCCGCTCGCCCGCATCGATCCCCTCGACGGGCCCCTGCGCGCGTACATCGCCAAGCGCACGGCGGGACGCACGCCCGAACCGGTACCGGCGGCAGCGCACCCCGCCACCGGCGACGAGGGTCTGCCACGGTTCGTCATCCAGGAGCACCACGCCTCGCGCCTGCACTGGGACCTGCGACTCGAGCGCGACGGGGTGCTCGTCAGTTGGGCCGTCCCCAAGGGCGTGCCGGCCACCTCGGAGCGGAACAGCCTGGCCGTCATGACCGAGGACCACCCGATGCAGTACCTCGATTTCGCGGGCGAGATCCCTCGAGGACAGTACGGCGCCGGCACCATGACCGTCTGGGACACCGGTCGGTACGAGCTCGAGAAGTGGCGCGACGACGAGGTCATCGCCACCCTCGAGGGCCGCCCGGACGGTCCTCTCGGGCGTGTCCGCCTGGCCCTGATCCGCACCGAGGGCGCGGGCGAGAAATCTCAGTGGCTCCTGCACCGGATGAAGACGGATGCCGACGGCCGGCCCCAGGCCGACGGTGCGGTCGTGATCCCCCGCGACGATCCGTCACCCGCTCCGCCGCGGGAGCTCGACGCGTCCGCCGCGCCCGTCGCGGCCGACCTCCGCCCGATGCTCGCGACCGCCGTGACGGACGGTCTGGCGCGGGCCGCGGCCCGTCGCTGGGGCCGGGAGTGGGTCGAGATGAAGTGGGACGGCATTCGGGGAACCGGGCTGTGGGACGGCGAACGCCTCCGGTTGCGCTCCCGCAACGGCAACGACCTCACGGACGCGTACCCCGAGTTGACCGCCGTCGACCTCGGGCTCGGACCCACCCCCGCGATCGTCGACGGCGAGATCGTCGCGGTGGACTCTGCCGGGCGACCGAGTTTTCCCCTGCTGCAGAAGCGGATGAATCTCACCCGGCCCGCCGAGATCGCCCGTGAGTCCGCTCGAACCCCCGTACACCTGTACCTCTTCGACGTCCTCGAAGCGGGCGGTCGCGACGTCACCGATCTGCCGCTCGCAGAGCGCCGCGACATCCTCGAAGACCTCGCCCGCACGGCCACGCCCGCCGTCGTCGTGCCGCCGGTGTTCGACGACATCGAAGCCGCGCTGACGACGAGCGGACGGTTCGGCCTCGAGGGCATCGTCGTCAAGGACCCCGGCTCCCCCTACCGGGGCGGCGAGCGGTCCGACCGGTGGCTGAAGATCAAGCACTCCCGCACCCAGGAGGTCGTCATCGGCGGCATCCGACCCGGGAAGGGCAACCGATCGGGAACGATCGGCTCGCTCCTGGTGGGGGTGCCCTCCCCCGACGGTCTGCGCTACGCCGGGCGCGTGGGCTCGGGATTCGGAGAGCGGACCCTCGCTGCCCTGTCCGATCTCCTCGAACCGCTCCGCACCGACACCGACCCCTTCGTGGGCGTTCCGGCCGCGGACGCGAGTGACGCGCTGTGGGTGCGCCCCGACCTCGTGGGCGAAGTGGAGTTCGCGGAGTTCACCCCCGGCGGCATCCTGCGCCAGGCGCGGTGGCGGGGTCTGCGCCCCGACAAGGACCCGGGCGACGTCGTGCGCGAAGACTGAGTCCTACGCGTGCTGCGCGTCGTGCTCGACGTGACCGGCGGGTTCGATCTGGAACGTGGAGTGCTCCACGTCGAAGTGGTCGGCGAGGCACTCCTGGAGGGACGCGAGGATGCGGGCGGCGCGACCGTCCGCGAGAGCCTGCTCCTCGACGACGACATGGGCGCTGAACACCGGGGCACCGCGGGTGAGCTGCCACACGTGCACGTCATGCACGTCCACGACGCCCTCGGCCTGACGCAGGTGCTGCCGGATCTCGGCCACCTGCACGCCCGTGGGCGCCGACTCGGTCAGGACCACCACGACCTCGCGCAGCAGACCGATCGCCCGCGGCACGATGAGCACGGCGATGAACAGCGAGGCGATGGCATCCGCTTGCACGAACCCGGTCGTCACGATCACGACCGCCGCGACGATGACAGCAGCCGATCCGATGAGGTCGCCGAGGACCTCGAGATAGGCACCCCGCACGTTGATACTGGTCTTCTGCGCACGCCCGAGCAGCCACATCGACACCGCGTTGGCCAGCAGGCCCACGACGGCGACGACGAGCATGAGCCCGCCCTGGACCTCGGCATCCGCCGGCGCGAGCAGACGCTGCACGGCTTCGAACGCGACACCCAGGCTGAGCACGATCAGCACGATCGCGTTCACGAGCGCCCCGAGCACCTCGGCGCGCTGGTAGCCGTACGTGCGCCGATCGTCGGCCGGTCGCGCGGCGATCGCCGTCGCGATGAGCGCGACGACCAGGGCCGCGGCGTCGGTGAACATGTGGGCGGCGTCCGCCAGCAGGGCAAGAGAGCCGGTGAGGATCGCGCCCACGACCTGCACGACCATGACCGTCGCCGTCAACCCGAGGGCGACGCCGAGCAGACGACGGTGGCTTGCGTCGCGGATACCGCCGGCGGGCGCGTGATCGTGCATGGATCCAGGCTACGTGCGGCCCCGCTCCGGCGCGTGTTTTCGCGGAACTCGGGAATGAGAGCGGATATCGCTCTCGCTCCCGGCCTCAGCGTCGGAGGCCCGCCAACTGGCGCTGGATGGCCCGGTGCGTGTGCAGAGCGGGATACACGCCGAGGAAGACCGCCATCGGTGCGCGAAGCCGCAGATCCCGGATGCCGTGCGAGGAATACGTGTTCTCGAACCGCTCGACGTACTTGCGGAAGTCGCGTGGTCGGTCGTCCACCCGACGCGCCGACATCCCGGCGACCACGCCGGAGTCGTAGCCGATCCGGCATCCCGCCCACGCGAGGTGGATCGCGATGTCGAGGTCTTCGTGCATCACGTCGGCCACGTCGTCGCAGAGATGCGGGCGCACCCGTCGCCAGGCTTCCGCGCGGACGGCCATGTTGCTGCCGAAGAGGAAGACGAAGTCGCCGGCGAGACGCACCTGCAACCGGCGCAAATGATCGTCGATCTGGTGCCCGACCGAACGCAGCGGCAGGTCGTAGTACTCCATCGGTCCCGACACGGCGTCGGTTGCCGGGTCGGCGAACACCCGGGTCACCTGGGCGACCCAGTCCGGCTTCAGCGTCGTATCGGCGTCGATCCGCCCCAGGACGTCGCCGATCGCGACATCCATCCCCGCGTTCCGCGTCGGGATGAGACCCTGCCGGTCGTCCTGGCGGACCAGACGGATGCCGGCACCGGGATTGTCGGCGATGATCGCCGCCACGATCTCGCGCGTGGCATCCGTCGACCTGTTGTCGACGACGATCACCTCGGCCGGCCGCACCGTCTGGGCCAGGACCGCCTCCAGGCACCGCCCGATCACCGCCTCCTCGTTGAAGGCGGGAACGATGATCGACACGGATGGCACGCGATCCACCTCCTGTGTCTAACAGATCAGAGTGTCTGCAAGAGGGGCACCAGGTTGCGGAATGCGCGCGCCCGGTGAGAATGCGCGTTCTTCTCCTCCGCCGACCACTCGCCGACGGTGCGCTCTCCCCCGACGGTCTGGCCGTCGGGGACGAAGATCGGGTCGTACCCGAAACCACCCGGGCCGGCCGGCGCGGTCGCCAGGCGTCCCGGCCAGCGTCCCTCGACGGTGGACTCGGTGCCGTCGGGACGAACGAGCGCGATCACCGAGACGAACTGCGCCGTGCGGTGCGGATCGGCGACGTCCGACAGCTGGTCCAGCAGAAGGTGCAGGTTCGCCCCGGCATCCTTCTGGTGACCGGCCCAGTACGCCGAGAACACTCCCGGCGAACCGCCCAGGACGTCGACGGCGACACCCGAGTCGTCGGCGAGGGACGGCAGCCCCGTGTGCGCGGTTGCCGCACGGGCCTTGATGAGGGCGTTCGCGGCGAAGGTCACTCCGTCTTCGACGGGTTCGGGGCCGTCGTAACCGATCACCTCGAGATCCGGGCGCGTGGCCGCCACGATCGCCTGGAACTCCTCGACCTTGTGCGGGTTGTGCGTCGCGAGCACGATGCGGGCCATGTCAGCCCTCGAGCGCTGCGGTCTGCAGGTCGCGCAGCTGCGCGCAGCCGTTCACGCCGAGTTCGAGCAGCCGGTCGAGCTCGGCCTTGTCGAAGGGCGCGCCCTCGGCCGTGCCCTGCACCTCGACGAAGAGGCCGCGACCGGTGACGACGACGTTCATGTCGGTCTCGGCCCGGACGTCCTCGACGTACGCGAGGTCGAGCAGCGGCGTGCCGTCGACGATGCCGACCGAGACCGCCGACACCGAGTCGAAGAGCACCTCGGAGCGCTGCGCGATGAACTTCTTCTCGCGTCCCCACGCGATGGCATCCGCGAGAGCGACGTACGCCCCCGTGATCGCCGCGGTGCGGGTGCCACCGTCGGCCTGCAGGACGTCGCAGTCGATCACGATCGTGTTCTCGCCCAGCGCCTTGGTGTCGACGACCGCGCGCAGCGCCCGGCCGATCAGACGCGAGATCTCATGGGTGCGACCGCCGACCTTGCCCTTGATGCTCTCGCGGTCGTTGCGGCTGTTCGTGGCGCGCGGGAGCATCGCGTACTCCGCCGTGACCCAGCCCTTGCCCTTGCCGGTGAGCCAGCGCGGGACGCCGTTGGTGAACGAGGCGGTGCACAGCACCTTCGTGCCGCCGAACGTGATGAGCGCCGAACCTTCGGCGTGGGCCGACCAGCCGCGCTCGATCGTGACGGGACGCAGGTCGTCGACGGCGCGGCCGTCCTTGCGGGTGTCGGTCATGGGTCCTCCTGGGAACGGGATGGATGCCGCGGCTCAGCGCGGCAGGTCGATGGCGCCGGTCTGCACGAGCTGCACCTCGCGCACCTCGCGGCCCATGAGTCGGTGCGCCAGGCGCAGGAAATCGTCGGCCGAATCGCCGGTGGCCTCGTAGCGGTGCGCGGGAGCGGCATCCGGTCCGGCGAGCAGGTCGCGCGAGACGAGCTGACGGTAGACGTCCTTCGCCGTCTCGCTGTCGCTGGAGACCAGGCTCACCTCGGGGCCCATCACGTAGCTGATGGCGCCCTCGAGGAACGGGTAGTGCGTGCAGCCCAGAACAAGCGTGTCGACCCCCGCGTGGCGCAGCGGCGCGAGGTACTCCTCGGCGACGGCGAGCACTTCGGGGGAATCGGTGATGCCCGCCTCGACGAACTCCACGAAGCGCGGGCAGGCCTGCGCGAACACGGTCAGCCGCTCGTTCACCTCGAGCATGTCCTGGTACGCGCGGGAGCCGATGGTGCCGACCGTTCCGATGACGCCGATCCGGCCGTTCCTCGTCGTGGACATGGCGGTGCGGACGGCGGGACCGATGACCTCGACGACCGGCACGTCGTAGCGTTCCCGGGCGTCGCGGAGCACCGCGGCCGAGGCGGTGTTGCACGCGATGACGAGCATCTTCACGCCCTGGTCGACGAGAGTGTCGAGCACTTCGAGCGAATAGCGGCGGACCTCGGCGATGGGCCGAGGGCCGTAGGGTGAGCGGGCGGTGTCGCCGATGTAGAGGATCGACTCCCGCGGCAACTGCGCCGAGACCGCGCGGGCGACGGTGAGACCACCGACTCCCGAGTCGAAGATGCCGATCGGCGCGTCGTTCATAGGCGTCCAGCCTACCCGGCGGGCCGGCGGCCACCCGGTCCGCAATAGGCTGGCGCCATGACGCGCAGCACGGCCCTGCACACCGACCGCTACGAACTCACGATGCTCGATGCGGGCCTCCGCGATGGCACCGCGCATCGCCGCTGCGTGTTCGAGGTGTTCGGCCGACGCTTGTCCGGCGGGCGGAGGTTCGGCGTCGTGGCGGGCACGGGACGACTCCTCGACGCCATCCGTGACTTCCGCTTCGGCGACGAGGAGCTGCGGTTCCTGCGCGACAACCGGATCGTGGATGCCACGACCCTCGACTTCCTCGCCGACTACCGCTTCACGGGCTCGATCACCGGCTACCGCGAGGGCGAGATCTACTTCCCCGGCTCGCCGCTGCTCACCATCGAGGGCACGTTCGCCGAAGCCGTCATCCTCGAGACCCTGGCTCTCAGCGTCCTCAACGTCGACTCGGCCGTCGCCACGGCCGCAGCGCGGATGAGCGTCGCCGCGGGCGACCGGCCCCTGGCGGAGATGGGCTCGCGACGAGCCGGCGAGGAGTCGGCCGTGGCTGCCGCCCGTGCCGCGTACATCGCCGGATTCTCCGCGACCAGCAACCTCGAGGCGGGGCGCCGATGGGGCGTGCCGACCATGGGGACCGCGGCGCACGCGTGGACACTGCTGCACGACAGCGAAGAGGACGCCTTCCGTTCGCAGATCGAAGCCCTCGGCACGGGCACGACCCTGTTGATCGACACGTACGACATCGCCGAGGGCGTGCGCACGGCGGTGCGGGTCGCCGGAACCTCGCTCGGCGGGGTCCGCATCGATTCGGGGGATCTCCCGATCGTCGCCGGTGAGGTGCGGACGCTTCTCGACGACCTCGGCGCCCGCGACACGCGCATCACCGTCACGAGCGACCTCGACGAGTTCGCCATCGCTGCCCTCGCCGCTTCGCCCGTCGACAGCTACGGCGTCGGAACGTCCGTCGTCACCGGGTCGGGCACTCCGACCGCCGGTCTGGTCTTCAAGCTCGTCGCGCGCGCGGCGACCGACGGGTCCTGGGTGCCCGTGGCCAAGGCCTCGGCTCAGAAGGCGTCCCACGGCGGACGCAAAGCCGCGTTCCGCACCCTCGACGACGGCACCGCCACGTCCGAATTGATCGTGGTGAGCGACGGGTTCGAGGACCTCTCGACGGCGGCCGAACACCCGGACGCGCGACCCCTGCAGGTACCGCTCATGGTCGCCGGAGAGGCGGATGCCGCGGCGCTCGGTCCCGAGGGCGTCGTCGCCGCTCGCGCCCACCACGCCCGCGTGCGCGCAGAGCTCCCGGTCCGTGCGCTCGCGTTGAGCCGGTCGGACCCGGCCTTGCCCACGGAATACGTCGAGGCCTGACGCGCCGGGCGCGGGCTGCGGGTGAAAGCGTCGCCGTGGCGGGCGAGGATCAGCCGCGGGAACCCGTAGGAGGCTCGCACCTTCCTTAGCGTGGGAACCTCGCCGGGTCGAGGCCGTGCCGCGCGCCGGCTCCCCGAGCTTGCCGCGCACCGAACGGAGAGCCCCATGACCGACGATGCCCCGTCGACACCGCGATCAGCGCCCACGCGTCGCGCCATCCTGACGACCGCGGCGTGGGTCGTTCCCCTCGTCGCCGCCACCTCGGTGCCCGCGTCGGCGCAGTCCGGGGGCAGCGTCCCGGTGTCGAAGCTGCGCATCAACCCCGGATACACGGTGCAGAACGCCTCGAAGTACGACCCCGCCACCGGAACGAACCGCGGCCCGCTCGTGGTCTACGTGTGCGCGAACTACGACCAGGACATCACGTGGTGGCCGAACCCGGACCCGAGCGTCGCGGTGCTGCCGTACACCGTGCAGGTCACGGGCCCGCTGGGATCGTCGACGCTCAGCGGCGCCCTCACGATCACGATCGGCGGCTACGCACAGGACCTGCGGTGGTACCCGGGCGAGAACGACTTCCCGGTGCCGGCCGGCACCTACACGTTCACGCTGGCTCTGTACGGAAGCGACGGGTCGACGTCGTCGACGACGTCGATCACCATCGCGTGAGCGCCGCGCGGATCAGGTGTTGAGCGACTCGTAGATCTCTTTGCACTGCGGGCACACGGGGAACTTCTCGGGATCACGACCCGGGGTCCACTTCTTGCCGCACAGCGCTCGCACCGGCTTGCCCGTCAGTGCGGATTCGAGGATCTTGTCCTTCTTGACGTAGTGCGAGAACCGCTCGTGATCGCCCGGCTCGATGTTCTCCTCGCGGATGAGCTCTTCGAGCTCACGATCCAGGGTCGCAAGACCCCCGCTGTCCGGACGGTCGAGAGGCGTACTCATGATGAGTCAGTGTAGCCGCGGACGGTCCGGCGGGGGTGGATCCGGCCGTCAGGTCGCCTCGGCGAACTCCATCAGCCGGGTGCCGCGGCGTTCGAACTGCGCGGCCCCGATCGCGATCCCCGCGATCAGGACGACCCCGCCGGCCGCCAGCCCTGCCCAGAGCGCCAGGAACGCGTCCGCGGTGTCGGAGGCGACCGCTTGCCAGGCGAACCAGAGCGCGGGGGCTGCGGCGACGAGAGCCCCCGCCATCACGAGGCCTTGGGCCAGGACCCCGCCGGACCCCGTGCGCTGCGGCTGCTGGAACGGGCTGTCGCCCGGCCGCGAGACGGCGTAGGGGGCGACGACGGAGGAGATGCTGGACAGCCCGAGCCCCGACAGGAACAGGGCGGCACACACGCCGACGAGCGCCGGAGCGAATGCCCACCGTCCGTGGACCGCGATCGCGAGCGGGATCGCCACGGCCAGGAGCGGAAGGGCGATGAGCACGACCGGGACGAGCCGCCCGAGTCGATCCGGAAGACCGCGCACCCCGCTGGCGATGTGCATCCACAGCGCCGTCGAGTCGTACGCGAGGTCGTTGTGCGGCAGCCAGCCGAGGAACAGCGCGATGATCGGCGCGGGCAGCAGCACCGCGAGCTCGATCGGGACGCCGGCGACGATCAGCGGAAGGGTCGAGAGGACCGCGGCGATCGGCACGACGACGACGTTCACGACGTAGCGACGATCGCGCAGCCAGTACGAGAGACTGCGCGCCGCGACGGCTCCTCCGGGGGTGCCCGGCAGGAGCGCGAACCATCCGAGGCCCGCGCGCTCGCGCACCGTGACCGGACGCGGTGTGGTGGTCAGCAGGATGCGGACGAGCGCGAACCACGCCGCCGCGAGCAGGGCGACGGTCGCCAGCGCCACGACGACGCTGCCGATCGCCGCACCGGTGCTCGGCGCCAAAGCGATGCTCCATGCGGCGCCCACGGGCGTCCAGGCGAGCACCTCGGCGGCGGACACCAACTGCGTCGGCACGGCGTCCCGCCACTCGAGAGACCCGAAGAAGATGCCGACCGGCACGACCACCACGAGGACGGCGACGAGGTAGACGCCGATGAGCTCACGCGATTGGCGCGGCCGGCGCACGAGGGCCCCGAGCGCCATGCTCACCCGCGCGAGGAGGACGCACGTGACGATCCCGAGCACGATCGAGGTCACGCTCGCCACGACGGACGCGCCCTGCGCTGTCCACGCCACCGCGAGGCTCACGGCGAGGACGAGGACGACCAGCACCGGCACGCTGAGCAGCCCCGCCAGCAACAGCGAGGCCGCGAGGGGACGCGGCTCTGCGCCGACGACGGCGAAGCGCCGCGGATCGAGCGGATCGACGGATGCCGTCACCGGCGGCGCGATCGCGAAACCGAGCGTGACCGCGGAACCCGCGAGCACGGTCACCACCGCCGTCGTCAGCCGGTTCGCGTCGGCGAGAGCGACGACGTTGATGACGGCGAAGACCGTTCCCGCGACCAGCACGAACAGCCCGACCGCACGACGGAGAACGTGATCCCGGTCGCCCCGGAGGGCGCCGAGCATCATCGCGAGTCTTAGGCGGAGAACGTGTGCAACCACTCGAGCCCCTCCACGTCGCCGAGGCCACCCGCGAGCTCGAGGAAACGTTCCTCGAGCGTCGAACCGCCGCGCACCTCGTCGATCGTGCCCTCGGCGAGGACCTGACCGGACACGATCACCGCGACGCGCGAACACACCCGCTCCACGAGTTCCATGCCGTGGCTGGAGAGGATCACCGTTCCGCCGTGGTCGACGTAGGCGCGCAGGATGTCGAGGATCACCGCGCTCGACACCGGGTCCACCGCCTCGAAGGGTTCGTCGAGGACGAGCAGGCGCGGCGAGTGGATCATGGCCCCCGCGAGCATCACCTTCTTGGTCATTCCCGCCGAGTAGTCCGACACCGGACGCCCGAGGGCCTCGACGAGGTCGAAGGCGCGAGCCAGATCCGCTGCGCGGCTTTCGACGACCGGTGCGGGCAGCCCTCGCAAGGCGCCGTAGTACGACAACAGCTGGCGGCCTGTCAGACGATCGAAGGTGCGCAGACGATCGGGCAGGACGCCGATGAGCTTCTTGGCCGCGCGGGACTGGCGTGCCGCGTCGATCCCGTTGATCTCGACCGTGCCGCCGTCGGAGCGCAGGAGTCCCGCGATGATGGAGAGGGTCGTGGTCTTCCCGGCGCCGTTGGGGCCGACGAGCCCGTAGAACGAGCCGGCGGGAACGGTCAGATCGATTCCATCGACCGCGCGCACCTCCCCGAACGTCTTCGTCACGCTGCGCAACCGCAGTGCCGGGACGTCGGCGTCGGCATCGGGCGCCTCGACGGCAACGGCCGACGATGCCGTGTCGGATCGGTCCTCGGAGACCTCGGGCTCAGCGATCACCGACTCCTCGGCCGCCGGCTCTTCGACGACCGGCTCCTCGAGCGGTGCATCCGCCGGCGTCGGGTCCTGACTGATCGTCGAGTCGGAGTCATCCGTCTCGCGCAACCCGAAACCGATGCTCCCGGCACCCGGCTCGGCAGCGAGCTCGTCAGACACCTCGGCCGCCGAATCCTCAGACACCGGCTGGACCGCCGGCTCCGCGGCCACGGGCTCGGGCTCGGAGACCGCCGCTTCGTCGGGCGCGGACTCGGAGGCCACCGCTCCGTCCGTCGCAGCCTCAGCGCCGACCAACGGTGCATCGGCGACCGGCTCCGCGGCCACCGGCTCGTCGGACTCGGTCATCGATTCCGTCGGGGCCACGGAATCGCCGGAGTCGGTCGTCGGTTCCGCGACCACCGGCTCCTCGACGGCCACATCAGCGG
>NZ_VBUM01000036.1 GCF_005774735.1 Microbacterium sp. 5K110
GGGCCGGGTCGGGCTGGGCCGCGCCGGCAGAGTGATAAACGCTTCCTGCACCGAGACACGCACGTAGAGAGCGTTTCCCAGTGCAGGAAGCGTTTATCGCAAGGAGAAGACGGATGCCGGGAGCACCGGCATCCGGGAGAGTCAGTCCTCGCCGGGATCGTCGCGGTCGACGATGTGCATCGCGCGGGCGGCGTCGGTGATGCTCGAGGTCAGCGACGGGTACACCGCGAACACGCGGGCGACCTGATCGACGGTGAGACGGCGCTCCACGGCGATCGCGATCGGGTAGATCAGCTCCGACGCCCGCGGGCCCACGATCACCCCGCCCATGACGGTGCCGCTCCCCTGCCGCGCGATGATCTTCACGAAGCCGTCGGTGATGCCCTGCATCTTCGCGCGGGGGTTGGCCGACAGCGGCAGCTTCTTCACCACGCCCGCGATCTTGCCGTCGATGACGTCCTGCTCGCTGAACCCGACGGTGGCGATCTCGGGAGCCGTGAAGATGTTCGCCGTGATGCGGCGCGTCTCGAGCGGGATCACGACGTCGCCGAGCGCGTGGAACACGGCTTGACGTCCCTGCATGGATGCCACGGACGCCAAGGGGAAGAAGTTCGTGCAGTCGCCCGCGGCGTAGATGTTCGGCACCGACGTGCGCGCGACGCGGTTGACGCGGATGTGCCCCGACGGGGTCATCTGGACGCCCGCCTGCTCCAGGCCGATGCCCGCCGTGTTCGGGATCGACCCGACCGCCATGAGGCAGTGGCTGCCCTCGATCGTCCGGCCGTCGGCGAGGGTGACGAGCACGCCGTCGCCGGTGTTGACCACCGAATCCGCCCGCGCCTTGGACAGCAGCGTCATCCCGCCGCGCTGGAAGACGCGCTCGAGCACGGCCGCGGCATCCTGGTCCTCACCCGGGAGCACCTGGTCGCGGCTGGAGACGAGGGTCACCTTCGCTCCGAGGTTCATGTAGGCGGAGGCGAACTCCGCGCCCGTGACGCCCGACCCGACGACGATGAGGTGCGACGGCACCGACTTCATGTCGTACAGCTGGGTCCAGGTGAGGATGCGCTCTCCGTCGGGCTGCGCCGACGGCAGCTCGCGGGGCGACGCCCCCACCGACACGACGAGGGTCTCCGCCTCGATGCGGTCGAAGTCCGTGCCTCCGGCCTCGGTCGAGACGACGACGGCGCCGGGGCCGTCGAGGCGCCCGTGGCCGGAGATGATGCGGACCCCCGCCTCCAGCAGCGACGCGCGCATGTCGTCGGACTGCTGCCGTGCGAGCGAGAGCAGACGCTGGTTCACGGCGGCGAGGTTGATCGCGACCTCGGGGGCGAGGGGCTTGCCCCGGTCGTCCTTGGCGAACAGCTGCACGCCCAGCTCGCTGGCACTGCGGATCGCGACGGCCGCGTCGGCCGTCGCGATGAGCGTCTTCGAGGGCACGACGTCGGTGATGACGGCCGAACCGCCCACCCCGGCCCGCTCGACGAGGGTGACATCGGCCCCCAACTGCGCGGCCGAGAGCGCGGCCTCGTAGCCACCGGGACCACCGCCGACGATCGCGATGGACTGCTTGCGCTCGAAGCTCTGCACCATGGCATCCATTCTTCCCTAGTGCGACGCGCGGCCCGTGCGCCTGGCCCCGGATGCCGCGGCTTTCTAGAGTGGGTCCATGGCACACAGCACCCTTCACCCGCTCGACGACCCGGCGGCCGACCCGTTCGAGATCGCCGCAGCCGCGGCCGCCGACATTGCCCGCCTCTCGGGCGTCGAGCGTCACGACATCGCCGTCACCCTCGGCAGCGGCTGGGGCCGCGCCGCCGAACTCATCGGCGAGGAGACCGCGGCGTTCCCCGCGACCGAGGTCGTCGGCTTCTCCAAGCCCGCCCTCGAGGGACACGTCGGCACGCTCCGCAGCGTCCGCACCCCCGGCGGCAAGAACGTCCTCGTGATCGGCGCGCGCACGCACTACTACGAGGGCCACGGCGTGCGACGTGTCGTCCACAGCGTTCGCACCGCCGCGGCGACCGGCGCGACGACGATGATCCTCACCAACGGTGCGGGCGGCATCCGCGAGACGTGGAAGCCCGGCCAGCCCGTCCTGATCAGCGATCACATCAACCTCACCGCCGACTCGCCCCTCGAGGGCGCGACGTTCATCGACCTCACCGACCTGTACTCGCAGCGCCTGCGCGACCTGGCACGGTCGATCGACCCGACGCTCGACGAGGGCGTCTACACGCAGTTCCGCGGTCCCCACTACGAAACTCCCGCGGAAGTGCAGATGGCGAAGACCATCGGCGGGCACATCGTCGGCATGTCCACCGCCCTCGAGGCGATCGCCGCCCGGCAGGCGGGCATGGAGATCCTCGGCTTCTCGCTCATCACGAACCTGGCCGCCGGCATTCAGAAGACCCCCCTCAGCCACGACGAGGTGCTCGAGGCCGGGCGCGAGGCCGAACCGGTGATCTCTGCGCTGCTCGCCCGCGTGATCGGCGCGCTGTGAGCGGGTTCGTCGAGGCGGCCCGCGCCTGGCTCGCCCAGGATCCGGATGCCGTGACCCGCGAGGAACTGTCCTCCCTGCTGGAGCGCGTCTCCGAGGGGTCGGTAGAGGCCGAGGCCGACCTCGCCGACCGTTTCTCGACCCGTTTGGCCTTCGGCACCGCCGGCCTGCGCGGGACCCTCGGGGCCGGCCCCAATCGCATGAACCGTGTGCTGGTCGCGCAGGCCGCGGCGGGCTTCGCGGCGTACCTGCGCGAGCGTGGCGGGGACGCAACCCCTACGGTCGTCGTCGGCTACGACGGGCGACGCAATTCTGATGTGTTCGCCCGCGACTCGGTCGAGATCTTCGCCGGCGCGGGGCTGCGCGCCATCCTGCTGCCGCGGATGCTCCCGACGCCCGTGCTCGCGTTCGCGGTTCGTCACCTCGGCGCCGACGCCGGGGTCATGGTCACCGCGAGCCACAACCCGCCGGACGACAACGGCTACAAGGTCTACCTCGGAGGTGCCGACGACGGCGCGCAGATCGTCTCGCCCGCCGACGCCGAGATCGCCGCGCACATCCAGCGGGTGGCCGACGCGGGCGACGTCACCGTCCTCCCCCGCTCGGTGGGCTTCGAGAACGCGCCCGAGTCGGTCGTGGAGGCCTACGTGGCCGCGACCGCGGCCGTCGCCCCCGCAGCCGCCGGGGCGGAGGGGCTGCGGTGGGTGTACACCGCGATGCACGGTGTGGGGTGGGAGACCGTCGCGCGGGTCCTCGCCGCGGCCGGGTATCCGGAACCGGTGGTCGTCGAGGCGCAGATCCACCCCGACGGGCGCTTCCCCACGGTGGCGTTCCCGAACCCCGAGGAGCCGGGGGCGATGGATCTGTCCTTCGAGACCGCGCGCGCGTGCAACGCCGAGCTCGTCATCGCGAACGATCCGGATGCCGACCGCCTCGCCGTCGCGATACCGGATGCCGAGGCCGACGGCGGCTGGCGCCGCCTCACCGGCAACGAGATCGGGCTGCTGCTGGGCTGGCGCGCGGCGCGCGCCGCGGCCGGCAGCGGGGGGTCGCTCGCGTGCTCCCTGGTGTCGTCGCCCGGGCTGCAGGCCGTCGCCGAGCACTACGGTCTCGACTTCCACGCGACCCTCACCGGGTTCAAGTGGATCTCGCGGGCGCCGGGTATCGTCTACGGTTTCGAGGAGGCTCTCGGATACCTCGTCAACCCCGAGACCGTGCGCGACAAGGACGGCATCTCCGCCGCCGTGGCCCTCTTGGGCATGGCGACCGCAGCCCGCGCCGAAGGGCGCACCGTCGCCGACCTGCTGCAGGAGTTCCGGGACACGTTCGGCGCGTTCGTCAGCGACCAGATCTCGGTGCGCGTGACCGACGTGGGCGAGATCGCCGGGATCATGGCATCCCTTCGCGCCCAGCCGCCGTCCGCGGTGGGCGAGGTCGCGGTGTCGAGGATCGATGACCTGCTCGAGGGCGTCGACGGCCTGCCCCCCGGCGACGTGCTGCGCATCTGGCTCGAGGACGGCTCGCGACTCATCGTGCGCCCCAGCGGCACGGAGCCGAAGCTCAAGCTGTACCTCGACGTCCGCGGCTCGTCGGCCAAGAAGGCCCGTCGCCGCCTCGACGCGCTGCGCGCGGGCGCGGAGGCGCTGCTCGCGGCGGTGCGCTGACTGGGCTCCTCGGGTTTGGGGCGCGCGATTCCGTTTGGGGCGTGGATTACCGCGCCCCAAACGGTAGATCGCGCCCCAAACCAGAAGTTCTCCACACCGCCGGGGACGAGGTTCGGGGGCGAGGCGCAGACTCGGACAAAGTGAACGGATGGATGCCGTTCTCTCGACACCTCTGTTGCGCCGCTCGGAACTGGGCGAGCGCGACGTCGACCGCCACCGCCTCGACGTCCTCGTGCGCGACGGCTCCCTGATCCGCGTCCGGGCCGGTGTCTACGTCGGGGCCACGGCCACCGCCCGCCTGCGTCCCGAAGAGTGGATCGTGCTGCGCGCGCGAGTTCTCGCCCTCGTGAGCGTCGAGCCGCCGCTGTTCTCTCACCAGACCGCGGCCGCATTGCACGGCCTTCCGCTGTACCGGCCTGACGCGCAACGGGTCCACGTCATCCTCGACGAACGTCGCCGCGGCGCCATGGCGCAGACCGTGCGGCATCGGGGTGCCGTCGGGCCCGGCGACGTCGTCGACCTCGCCGGGCTTCGTGTGACCAGCATGGTCAGGACGATGTCGGACATCGCGCGTACGTGCGACTTCGAGACGGCGGTGTGCACCCTCGACGGCGCACTCCGCGCTCTCGCAACGACGACGGCGCGCACCTATGACGCGGACAAGGCGGCGGCTGCGATCGCGCTCGCGCTCGCCACCTCGCGACGGTCTGCACACGGCGGTGCGCGGGCCGCGCGAGCCCTCGCCTTCGCGGACGGACGCGCCCAACTGCCGGGCGAGAGCATCAGCCGCATCCGCATTACCGAGATGGGCTTGCGTCCACCGCAATTGCAGGTGCGCGTTCCGAGTCCCTCCGGCTCCTCGTACTACCTCGACTTCGGCCTCGACGACGTCGGCGTCTGGGGGGAGTTCGACGGGCGAGGGAAGTACACCGAACACGCCGCGCAGTCCGGCCGGTCTCCCGCGCAGGTGCTCCTCGCCGAGAAGCAGCGTGAGGACTGGATCCGCGGTACGACCGGGCGGGCGATCATCCGCTGGGGATGGCCACACATCGTCGACGCCCCAACCCTCGCACGACGCTTCGCCGCCTTCCATGTGGCGCTTCCTTCGAGATGACCGCCGGCGCGTCGGGTCTTGGGGCGCGGAATTCAATCTGGGGCGCGGAATTCCACGCCCCAAATGGAAGAACGCGCCCCAAACCCGGCGTAGCCCGGCAGTGGGGAACCTCAGCCGTCGATCACCGCGACGAGCTCGTCC
This sequence comes from Microbacterium sp. 5K110, assembly GCF_005774735.1. GTDB lineage: Bacteria > Actinomycetota > Actinomycetes > Actinomycetales > Microbacteriaceae > Microbacterium. Next base: position 5,420 of record NZ_VBUM01000036.1, read on the forward strand.
AGGAACGCGGCGAAGCTCGTCGCGCGACGGACGATGCGCTGCACGCTGTCGCGCTCGCTGAAGACCTCGACGAACTGCTCGAACACCGTCTGGAACGCCTCGCGGTCGGTCTCCGAGAACGCCACGAGCGCCACCACCTGCACGCGTCCCTCGCCCCAGGCGATCGAGGGATCGGCGATGCCGATCGCGATACGGGTCTGGGTCGCCGTCATTCCCATCGCGTGCGGCACGGCGAGCGCGTCGGTGAACGCGGTCGACGAGATCGCCTCGCGCTCCACGGCCCGCGCGACGTAGTCGTCATCGATGACGCCCTCGTCGACCAACAGCCCGCCGAGGCGACGGATGACCCCGGCCTCGCCATCGGCGCCGTCGAGGCCCCGCACGAAAGCGTCGGGTGAGAAGTAACGCTCGAGTTCGGCGCTCAGCCGCGCGAGGCGGCGGGCCCGCCGGACGCGCGACGCCGCGGCCTGCACGCGCTCGACGTCGGCGTCGGTGAGGAACGGCTGGATGCGCACGAACCGATCGCCCGGCCGCGGCGGGTCGATCGTGGTGAGCACGAGGTCGGTGTCGATGGAATCCCACGCCGGGTCGATACGGGTCTCGACGCCGACGACCTCGATCGCCTGCCCCAGCGACCGGTCGACGCTCGAACGCAGCAGCTCGTGCAGCTCGTAGTACCCCGGGCACACGATCGTCGCCGTCAGCAGCTGGTCGGAGCGCCGGCTGCGTTCGAGCCGCCCGCCGACGTGCATCGCGATATAGGCGATCTCGTCGTCCATGATCGGGATGCCGAGGGCGTCCTGGAGCCCCTTGGCGATGTACACCGCGACCTCGAAGATCATCGGGTACGTCGACTTGAGCGAGCGCGTGAGGGGGTTGCGCGACCACGCCTGCTCGCGCGAGCGGTGCAGCAGGTTCTGCACGTGCAGCGCGAGGCGCATGACGAAGTCGGCGTGCGCGATATCGACCAGATACTGGGATGCCGCGGCCTCGACGACCGCGCGCACGGCCTCCGCGACCGCCGGGTCCAGGCGCGCGCGCACGTCGTCGGCCGCTGGAGAGCCGGGGGCCACGATCCGCGTGAGGACGAGAGTGGCGAGGTGGCGCAGGTCTCCCGCGCCGAGCTGCACGCCGATGTGCTTGAGCGTCAGGCGGTCCAGCAGGCCGGCGACGGCGTCCACGGCATCCGACGACTCTCCCGCGGCGGCCCCGAGGCCGCGGTCGCGCGTGACCCGGTCGGCGGCGATGGCGATGTGCATGACGACGTCGCCGATGCCGATCTCGTTGACGAAGTACCCCATCGACCCGAGCCCGGCGACGAGCTCGGCTTTGAAGGGCCCGAACGCCCGCGCGCCGACCGACCGCTCGCCGAGCGTGCGGCGCAGCGCGTCGAGGTCGAACATCCCGGCATCCATTTCGTCGTGCGCGAGCTTGGACAGCAGCCGCCGCTGGGCGACCTCGGTCCCGCGCAGGCGGGCGGTGGATGCCGAGCGCTCGAGGGTCAGCTCGGTACCGCCGAGCAGTCCGCGCACGCGCGCCAGGTCGGCTTCGAGGGTGGCGGCGCTGACGTGGAGGGTGTCGGCGGTCTCGAAGACGTCGATGCCGTCCGCGGAGTCGAGCAGGCGCCGCACGAGCGTGTGCAGCCGGTCCCGCGGCGTGCCGCTGTCGGCCGTCGAGCCCGCGCGCAGGGCGATCGCCGCGTCCGATCCCGCCCGATACCCCAGCGGACCCGACTCGATCGCCGTCCCGCCGGCCACGCGGGCGTTGACCGCGGTGACGTAGGAGCGCACGCTGCGCGGGGTCACGCCCAGCGCATCCGCCAGCGACGCGGCCGTGGACCACTCCGCGTCCCGCAGCAGCAGGGCCAGCAGGCGGTCTTGGCGAGCTTTCGTCGTCACGATCCGTCCTCCGCGCCGGCCCGGATGGCAGCGCTCCCCCCATCCAACCACGCGCATCACCCTCGAGCGCGGGGGCGCGGCATCCACGTTCCGGGGGGTGGGAAACGAACCTGGTTGTCTGCTGTGAACGCGATGTTCACAATCGAGAGGAAGGAGGCGGGTCGATGAGGATCCTCGTGGTGTGCGGCGCTGGTGCGTCCAGCACGTTCGTCGCACAGCGTGTTCGTCACGCAGCTCACGATCGCGGCCTCCCCTACTCCGCTGCGGCGGGGACCGTGAGGTCGCTCCCGATCGACCTCGACGCGGTCGACATCGTTCTCGTCGGCCCGCACTTGGCCCCCGACCTGGAGCGGATCCGACAGGATGCCGCGACACGGGGGGTGCGAGTCGTCTTGCTGCCCGAGGACGCCTTCACCGACCTGACCGGAACCCGCACGCTCGCTCTCGTGGAAGAGGCGATGGGGGCGCGGGAGTCCGCGGACACCATCTGACCCGCCGCCGGAAAGGAACACTCATGCCCCAGATCACCCGGACGGTCCGTATCGGCTCGTCGCACGGCCTCCACGCCCGCCCCGCGAAGCTCTTCGCGCAGGCGGCCAAGGAGTCCGGCATCCCGGTGAGCCTCATCAAGGACGCCGGCGCGCCCGTGAACGCCGCCAGCATCCTGGGCATCATCGCCCTCGGCCTGGAACAGGGCGACTACGTCACGCTCACCGCCGACGGCGACAACGCCGAGGCGACGCTCGAGCGCCTGGCCGAACTGCTGACCACCGACCACGACGCCGAGTAAGGAACACAGGAACATGACGGAACTCCGTGGAGTCGGAATCGGACTGGGCGTGGCCCAGGGCCCCATCGCGCGCATGGCCGAGCCCCTGCCCGCCCCGAAGGACGCCCCCAGCGAGCTGTCGGTCGAGGAAGAGACGGCGCGCGTGCGCGAGGCCGTCGCCGCCGTCGCGAGGGAACTCGAGCAGCGCGGCGCGGACGCGGGTGGCGCGGCCCGTGACGTGCTGGAGGCCCAGGCGATGATCGCCGAGGACCCGACCCTCGAAGCCGAGGTCGACTCACGTCTGGCCGCGGGCAAGAACGGTGAGTTCGCCGTCCACGACGCCTTCGCCTCGTTCCGCGAGCAGCTCATCGCCCTCGGCGGATACCTGGGTGAGCGCGCCGCCGACCTCGACGACGTCGCCCAGCGCGTCATCGCGCGTCTGCGGGGCGTAGCCGCTCCCGGCATCCCCGATCCCGGTCACCCGTTCGTGCTCGTCGCCAAAGACCTCGCTCCCGCCGACACCGCCCTGCTCGACCTCGACAAGGTGCTCGCGCTCGTGACCACCGAGGGCGGACCCACCTCGCACACGGCGATCCTGGCGCGCGAGAAGTCGATCGTCGCGGTCGTCGGCGCCTCCGGCGCGAAAGACCTCGTCGACGGTCAGACGGTGATCGTGGATGCCGCCGCCGGCGTCGTCACGGTCGACCCCAGCGACGACGACCTCGCGCGGGCCAAGAACCGTGCCGCGGCGCGCGCCTCCGCCGCCTCGGCGCCCATCACCGACGGCGCCCTCGCCGACGGCACGAAGGTCCCGCTGCTCGCCAACCTCGGCAAGCCCGGTGGCGCTGCCGAGGCCGTCGCGCTGGGCGCGGAGGGCGTGGGCCTGTTCCGCACCGAGTTCCTGTTCCTCAGCTCCAGCTCCGCTCCGACCGTCGAGGAGCAGCGCACCGCCTACATCGAGCTGCTCAGCGCCTTCCCCGGCAAGAAGGTCGTCGTGCGCGTGCTCGACGCCGGCGCCGACAAGCCCCTGCCGTTCCTCAACGATGCGCACGAAGAGAACCCGGCCCTGGGTCTCCGGGGCCTCCGCGCCCTCCGTGCGAGCGAGGACATCCTGCGCGAGCAGCTCACGGCCCTCGCCGAGGCGGATGCCGAGACCCGCAAGTCCGCGGCCGGTCCCGCCGACCTGTGGGTCATGGCGCCGATGGTGTCCACGGTCGAGGAGACCCGCTACTTCACCGCGCTGGCCAAGGACTACGGTCTGAAGACCACGGGTGTGATGGTGGAGGTCCCCTCCTCCGCGCTGCTCGCCGACCGCATCCTCCAGATCGCCGACTTCGCCTCGATCGGCACCAACGACCTGACGCAGTACACGCTCGCCGCCGACCGGCTGCTCGGCTCGGTCGCCTCGTTCCAGGACCCGTGGCACCCGGCCGTCTTGCGCCTGATCCGCGAGGTCGGCGCCGCCGGCCGCGCGAACGGCAAGCCCGTCGGCATCTGCGGCGAGGCGGCGGCGGACCCGCTGCTCGCGGTGGTGCTCGTCGGACTCGGCGCCACCACGCTGTCGATGGCCCCCACGGCCCTCGCCGACGTGCGTGCGACCCTGCTCACCCACACGCTCGACGATGCCCTTCGCATCGCCGAAGCCGCCCTGGCCGCCGACGACGCGGCCTCCGCCCGGGAGGCCGCTCAGGCAGCCTCCGCATCCCCCGCGGCCTGAGCCGCGCTCCACCTCGCGGCCCCGGCCGCATCTCGATACAAGGAGACACAGCAATGACGACGGCGTCGACAACCAAGAAGCCGGGAGGTGCTCGCGTCGCGGTCCAGCGATTCGGCACGTTCCTCTCCGGCATGATCATGCCCAACATCGCGGCGTTCATCGCGTGGGGCTTCATCACGATGCTCTTCATTCCCGCCGGGTTCTTCGGCGCGAACAGCCCCTTCGGTGCCGGTTGGCACTGGTCGCCCGTGGCCGAGATCATCGGCGGTGGCGGCGATGCCGCCGCGATCGGCTGGCCGGGCGCCATGACGGCGCTCACCGAGGGCACCGACGGCACCTACCAGGGCTACGTGGGTCTGGTCAGCGTCATGATCACGTACCTGCTGCCCCTGCTCATCGCCAACACCGGTGGCCGCATGGTCTACGGTGCTCGCGGTGGCGTGGTCGCGACGATCGCCGTGATGGGTGTCATCGTCGGCACGAACATCCCGATGTTCCTCGGCGCGATGATCATGGGCCCGCTCGCGGCCTGGATCACCAAGCAGATGGACAAGATCTGGGACGGCAAGATCCGCCCCGGCTTCGAGATGCTGGTCAACAACTTCTCCGCCGGCATCCTCGGCATGGTTCTCGCGATCGTCGGCTTCTTCGCCTTCGGTCCCGTGTTCCTCGGTGTCAGCGCGTTCCTGGGCGGCATCGTCGGCTGGCTCGTGCAGTACAACCTGCTCCCGCTCCTGTCGATCATCGTCGAGCCGGCCAAGGTGCTGTTCCTCAACAACGCCATCAACCACGGCGTGTTCACGCCGCTCGGCATCGAGCAGGCCGCCGAGTCGGGCAAGTCGATCCTCTTCCTCATCGAGGCCAACCCCGGCCCCGGTCTGGGTCTGCTCCTCGCCTTCACCTTCTTCGGTGTCGGCGCGGCGAAGGCCTCGGCCCCCGGCGCGATCATCATCCAGTTCTTCGGTGGCATCCACGAGATCTACTTCCCGTACGCCCTCGCGAAGCCCATGACGATCCTCGCGCTCATCGCCGGTGGCGCCGCGGGCGTCACGACCAACATGCTCTTCGGCGGCGGACTGGTCTTCCCGGCCGCTCCCGGCAGCATCATCGCCGTGACCGCTTCCGCGATCGGCGCGGGACCGGGCAACCTCCTGGTCGTGTACCTGTCGGTCGTCGTGGCCGCCGTGGTGACCTTCCTGGTGGCCGGTGTCATCCTCCGCGCCTCGCGCAAGCGCGACCTGGCCGCCGAGGGCGACGACGCGTTCGCCGCGGCGATCGACCAGACCGAAGCCAACAAGGGCAAGGAGTCCTCGACCCTCGGTGCGCTGCGCAATCGCGGCTCGAGCGACGTGACCGCGTCGGCCGACCGCGACGTCGAGGGCGCGCTGGGCGGCCTCGGCGGCTCCGTGGCGACCAAACAGGTCAACGCGATCGTGTTCGCGTGCGACGCCGGCATGGGCTCCTCCGCGATGGGCGCGAGCGTCCTGCGCAACAAGATCAAGAAGGCCGGCATCGAGGGGATCACCGTCACCAACGCGGCGATCGCGAACCTCGACGGCACCGCCGACCTGATCATCACGCAGAACCAGCTGACCGACCGCGCCAAGGCCCAGTCGCCTGACGCGATCCACGTGTCGGTGGACAACTTCATGAACTCGCCGAAGTACGACGAGGTCGTGGAGATGGTCCGCGTTCAGCACGACGCGAAGTAATCCACTCCCACGGAGGGGCCGGGGCAGGCGCACCGGCCCCTCCGTCTTCCCGTCCGGCCCGCTTCCTGCGAGGCTGGAGAGCACGACGAGAAAGGCGAGAACCATGTCAGACGTCCTCCGCATCGAATCCGTCCGTATCCATCCCGGCAGCGCCACCCGCGAGGAGGCGATGAAGGAGGCGGCCGACCTGCTCGAGGCCTCCGGCTCGGTCACCGGTGAGTACTTCGCCGCCATACAGCAGCGCGAGGAGACCGTGTCCACCTACATGGGCAACGAGCTCGCGATCCCCCACGGCACCAACGAGACCAAGCAGGCGATCCTGACCTCGGGTCTCTCCGTGGTCCGCTACGACGGCGGCGTCGACTGGGGCGGGGAGCCGGTGAGCTTCGTCATCGGCATCGCCGGCAAGGGCGACGAGCACCTCGAGATCCTGTCGCAGATCGCCATCCTCTTCTCCGACGAGGACGATGTCGCGCGCCTGAAGGCCGTCTCCTCCGCTGAGGAGCTGTTCGAGGCCCTCGCGGGTTCCGTCAACGCATGAAGGCCGTCCACTTCGGCGCGGGCAACATCGGTCGCGGCTTCGTCGGTCTGCTGCTGCACGAGGGCGGCTACGAGCTGGTCTTCTCCGACGTCTCCGCGGCCCTCGTCGCGGCGATCAACGCGGCATCCGAGTACACCGTCCACGAGGTCGGCGACGGCGGTACCGACAAGACGGTGACCGGCTTCCGTGCCATCGACAGCTCGACGGATGCCGAGGCCCTCGTCGACGAGATCGCGACCGCCGACGTGGTGACCACCGCCGTCGGCCCCACGATCCTGAAGTTCGTCGCCCCGCACATCGTCGCCGGTCTCGCCCTCCGCGACCCCTCGCTCCCGCCGCTGCAGATCATGGCGTGCGAGAACGCCATCGGCGCCACCGATCAGTTGCGCGAGCACGTGGTCGACATCGCCGCAGAGTCCTGGGACGCACTGGACGCCCGCGCGGTGTTCGCCAACACCGCGGTCGACCGCATCGTTCCGGCGCAGGCCGTCGGCGGTGTCGACGTGACCGTAGAGCCGTTCTACGAGTGGGCGATCGAGCGCGGGCCGTTCGGTGACGAACCGCCGCACATTCCCGGCGCGCACTTCGTCGACGATCTCACGCCGTACATCGAGCGCAAGCTCTTCACCGTCAACACCGGTCACGCGGCGACGGCGTACTTCGGCGCCCGCGCCGGGATCGAGCGCATCTCGGACGCGCTGTCCGACCCGGAGATCGCCGCGAACGTCGAGGCGGCGCTCGAGGAGACCAGCGCTCTCCTCGTGCAGAAGCACGAGCTCGACGCCGAGGTGCAGGGCCAGTACCGCGCCACGATCCTGCGACGCTTCCGCAACCCCGCACTGCCGGACACCGTGTGGCGCGTCGGCCGCCAGCCGTTGCGTAAGCTCTCGCGGCATGAGCGGTTCGTCGGCCCCGCGGCCGAGGCGATCGAACGGGGGCTGCCCGTGGACGCGCTCGTGTCCGCGATGTCCGCCGCCCTGGAGTTCGAGGATGCCGAGGACGCACAGGCCGTGGATCTGCAGCGACTCCTCGGCGAACTGGATGCCACGGCCTTCACCGCGCAGGTGACCGGACTCGCGCCCGAGCACCCGCTGTTCGCCCGCATCGTCGAGATCGTCGCGGCACGACAGGCGGCGTTACGCTCCTGAGGTGACCGACACCACTCCGTCCGCCGACGGGGCGCCCCGTGCGCCCCGTCGGCGTTTCCGTCTCCTGCGCTGGATCCTCGGGGGCCTCGGCGCCCTCGTGCTGCTGCTGGTGGGCGGCATCCTGATCTACACGCAGGTGGGCGTGATGGGTGCCGAAGCCGATCCGCTGGCCGAGGCACGCGCCAACCCCGGGCTGACGATCGCCGAGGACGGGGCGGGTATCGTGCTCTCGCCCACCGCGGGCGACACCGGGCGGGGCCTCGTGTTCATCCCGGGCGCCAAGGTCGACGCGCTCGGCTACGTCGTGACGTTCGCCGACACGGTGGTCGACGACGGAGTGACGGTCGTGATCACCCGCCCCTGGCTGAACCTGGCCTTCTTCGATCCGCGGCCGCTGTCGACCTTCACCGATCTCGCTCCCGACGTCCGGGCGTGGGCCGTCGGCGGGCACTCGCTCGGCGGCGTGCGGGCGTGTCAGCTCGCCGGGGACGCCGACGCCCTGGTGCTCTTCGCTTCGTACTGCGCCACCGACCTGTCGGCATCCGGACTCCCGGTGCTGAGTCTGTCGGGGTCGGAGGACGGCCTCTCGACCCCGCAGAAGATCGCCGACGCCGCGACGCTGCTGCCCGCCGACACGACCTTCGTCGAGATCCCCGGGGCCTCGCACGCGTCGTTCGGCGCCTACGGCCCCCAGGCCGGCGACGGCACCCCGACCGCCGACTCCGCCGAGGTCGACCGCATCATCGCCGAGCAGCTGGGCGCGTTCCTGCCGACGCGCTGACGCGGCCGGGGTGGCGTGCGCCGGTGTCCGCGCGGGCGAAACTCCTGAGAAACCGGCCCGTTCCGCGTCGGCACTGCCCCCGATTGCTCACGCGGCGCCAGGATTCAGGAGTTTCGCCCGAGGCGGTCCGGGGCGACTCCCCCTGCCCTCCCGCCGTTATCCACAGCTCGGGCGCCCGTGACCACGCAACGCCTCGCGAAGCGGCCAGGGTGTGCCCATGGCATCCGCAGACCCTCGGTCCGACGAGAACCACGAGATGGTGTGGGCGACCCGCGACCTCCATGCGGCGGGGTGGTCGCGTCGTGCTCTCGCCCGCGCCGTTGCCGACGGCACCCTCGTGCGCGTGCGTCAGGGCAGGTTCGTCGTGGCAGGCACCCCCGACTCCATCGTCGCGGCGGCGGGCCTGGGCGGGCGGCTCGACTGCATCAGCCTTCTGGCGCTGTACGGCGTGTTCGTTCACCACCACACGGACGGTCACGTGCAACAGGATCCCCTGGCCAGCCGACGCCCACCGGCACCCGACGGCGTGGTGTACCACTGGAGACCGAGCGCTGCGCAGCGAGACCGATCCGTGGTCCATATAGTGGAAGCCCTTGCGCAGGCGATCCGGTGCCAACCTCCGCGATCGGCCGTCGCGACGCTCGACAGCGCCTGGCACCTCGGCCTCGTCGACGAGGCCGGGATCGGCGAGGTCTTCGCGCGCGTGCCGCGTCGCTTCCAGGTCCTGCGGGGACTGCTCGACCCGCGTGCCGAGGCGGGGACCGAAACACTCGTCCGGCTCCTCCTGCGACACCTCGGTTGCCGGGTCGACGTGCAGGTACGCATCGACGGCGTCGGGCGCGTCGATCTGCTGGTCGACGGTTGGCTCATCGTCGAGTGCGACAGCGCGCAGTTCCACGGCACCTGGCACGTGCACAAGAACGACCGGCGACGCGACATGGCGGCTCTGGAGCGGGGCTACGTGACGCTTCGCCTGCTCGCCGAGGACATCCTGTACCGTCCCGACCGCGTCCGCGCCGCACTCCAGCGCGTCCTGGCGCACGGCGCCCCCGGGCGAAACTCCTGACCTTCCGTACAGCCGCACCCGCCACTCCGGTCCATACCGCCGAAAGGGCCAAATTCTCAGGAGTTTCGCCCGCCCGTCCGCGGGGCCGCCCTCTCACGGGGCGCGACAGGTCGAGCGGCCACCGGTTTGGACGGCAGGTCGGCACCGGCCCGACGCGAGAGCGCGGGCGAAACTCCTGAGGAACGGGGCGGTGACGGACCGGAACGGGGCCGCGCGGACGGCTAGAGCACAGATCTCAGGAGATTCGCACGCGCGGGGCGCGTCCCGTCGAAGGGGTGGCACCGACACCGGCGCGCCGCACTGCGGCGCGTCAGCGCTGGAAGCCCTCGGCGATGATCTCGATGAGCTCCTCGCGCTCCTCGACCGGCAGGAACGCACCGGCCGCGGCGTTGAGCTGGAAGGCCTCGAGGTCGTCGAGGTCGTAGTCGAACGCCTGCGCCAGCAGCGCCAGCTCGCGCGTCAGGGTCGTGCGGCTCATGAGGCGGTTGTCGACGTTCACCGTCACCGAGAAGCCCAGCTGGTAGAGCAGGTCGAACGGGTGGGCGTCCATCGTGTCGCCCCAGGCCGTGACCGCCCCGCTCTGCAGGTTCGACGTCGGCGAAAGCTCGAGCGTGATCTCGCGGTCGCGCACCCAGCGCGCCATGTCGCCGAAAGTGACCAGAACCTCTTCGCCCTCGCGCGAGACGACGTCGAGGTCGTTGGCGATACGCACACCGTGTCCGAGGCGCAGAGCCCGCCCGTCGAGCAGCGCCGAACGAATGGATGCCAGCCCCGCCCCTTCACCGGCGTGCACCGTCGTGGGGAAGAAATGCTCGGCGAGATAGTCGAAGGCCGCGCGGTGATCCGAGGCCGGGAATCCGTCCTCGGGGCCGGCGAGGTCGAAGCCGACCACGCCGCGGCTGCGCCACGACACCGCGAGCTCGGCGATCTCCCGCGACCGCGATCCCTGCCGCATCGCGGTGAGCAGCTGCCCCACGCGGATGTCCTTGCCGCGCGCGTCAGCGGCATCCTCGCCCTCTTCGATGCCCTCCTGAACCGCGTCCACGACGTCGTCGAGGCTGAGGCCGCGCGTCAGGTGCTGCTCGGGAGCCCACCGCATCTCCGCGTAGACGACGCCGTCCTCGGCGAGGTCCTCGACGAACTCCTTGGCGGCGCGCACGAGACCCTCGCGGGTCTGCAGGACGCCGACCGTGAGCGAGAACTTCTCGAGGTAGTCCTCGAGCGAACCGGAGTCGACGTGGTCCGAGAACCAGTCCTCGAGCCCCTCGGCGTCGTCGGCCGGGACGTCGAGGTCGAGCTCGTCGGCCAGCTCGAGCACCGTCTGCGCCCGCATCCCCCCGTCGAGGTGGTCGTGCAGCGACACCTTCGGCAGGTCGTGCAGCTTCTTGCCCTGGATACGGACGTCGTCGGTGGCCATGGTGCTCCTCGGGTCGGATGCCATCACGCGGTGATGCGCTCGCGCACGAGCGTGGTGCGCGCGGGAGCGGCGTCGCCGATCTCCCACGCGCCGTCGACCGCGGCGAGGGCGCGCTCGAAGCGCGTCTCATCATCGGCCGACAGGGTGAACAGCGGCTGACCGGCCGCGACGGAATCCCCGACCGTGACGTGCAAGTCGATGCCCGCGGCGTGCACGACGGCATCCTCGGCGCGCGCGCGTCCCGCCCCCAGGCGCCAGGCCCCGATACCGAACGGCAGCGCCTCGACGCGCGTGACGACCCCCGCCCGCTCGGCGACGACCGTGTGGGTCTCGCGCGGCGCCGGGAGGGCGGCATCCGGATCGCCGTCCTGGGCGCGGATCATGCGCTTCCACACGTCCATCGCGCGGCCGTCGGCCAAGGCCGCCTCGACATCGGCGTCGGGACGTCCGGCGAGCGTCAGCATCTCGCGCGCGAGAGCGACGGTCAGCTCGACGACGTCGGCGGGACCACCGCCGGCCAGGACCTCGACCGACTCGCGCACCTCGTTGGCGTTGCCGATCGCTCGGCCGAGCGGGGTGTTCATGTCGGTGAGGAGCGCCGTGGTGTTCACGCCCGAGTCGGTGCCGAGGGCGACCATGGTCTCGGCGAGCTCGCGGGCCCGGTCGATGTCCTGCATGAAGGCGCCGGAGCCGAACTTCACGTCGAGCACGAGGGAGTCGGTGCCCTCGGCGATCTTCTTCGACATGATGCTCGACGCGATCAGCGGGATCGCCTCGACCGTGCCGGTGACGTCGCGCAGCGCGTAGAGCTTCTTGTCGGCGGGGGCCAGGCCCGTGCCGGCCGCGCAGATCACGGCACCCACGTCGGCGAGCTGCGCGAGGATCTCGTCGTTGGACAGCGCCGCGCGCCACCCCGGGATGGACTCGAGCTTGTCGAGCGTCCCGCCGGTGTGCCCGAGACCGCGGCCCGAGAGCTGCGGCACGGCCACCCCGAACGCGGCGACGAGCGGCGCGAGCGGCAGAGTGATCTTGTCGCCCACGCCACCGGTCGAGTGCTTGTCGACCGTCGGCTTGTCGAGCGACGAGAAGTCCATGCGCTCGCCCGAGGCGATCATGGCATCCGTCAGCACCCGGATCTGGTCGCGGCCGAGGCCGTTCAGGAGCACCGCCATCGTGAACGCCGACATCTGTGCGTCCATGACGTAGCCGCGTGTGTAGGCGTCGACGAGCCAGCGGATCTCGCCCTCGGTGATCGCCCGCCCGTCACGCTGGGCACGGATGATGTCGACCGCGTCGTACTGTTCGGCGCTCATCGGGCCGCCTCCTCGAGGTCACGCGGCCCGAAGGCGTCGGGCAGCACTTCGTCGATCGTCCGGATGCCGCTGACGGTCTCGAGCAGCATGCCCGGGATCGCGTGCTCGAACAGCAGCTGCCGGCACCGCCCGCACGGCATGAGCGTGCGCCCCTCACCGTCCACGCAGACGAACGCGACCAACTGGCCGCCTCCGGACATGTGCAGCTCGGACACCAGACCGCACTCGGCGCACAGGGTGACGCCGTACGAGGCGTTCTCGACGTTGCACCCCGAGACGATGCGGCCGTCGGCGACGAGGGCCGCGGCCCCCACCTTGAAGCGGGAGTAGGGCGCGTAGGCGCGATGCATCGCCTCGGTGGCGGCGGAACGCAGTTCGTCCCAGTCGATGTCGGTCATCGTGGTGCAGGGGGTCCTCTCGTGAAGGGGGAAGGCGGGCCGGGTCAGCCCTTGACGTACGGTTTGCCGGCGGCCGCGGGCCCGCGGACCTTTCCGACCAGTCCCGCGACGGCGAAGATCGTCACGACGTACGGCAGCATCAGCATGAACTCGCTCGGCACGGGAGACCCGATGACGCCGAGGGTGTTCTGCAGGTTGGACGCGAACCCGAACAGCAGCGCGGCGAGCGTCGCACGGATCGGGTCCCACTGGCCGAAGATGACCGCCGCGAGGGCGATGTACCCCGCGCCGGCCGTCATCTCTTTGTTGAAGGCACCGACGGAGCCGAGGGTGAAGAACGCGCCACCCAGACCCGCGATCGCACCGCCCAGCGAGACGTTCCAGAACCGGGTGCGGGCGATGTTGATGCCCACGGTGTCCGCCGCCTGAGGGTGCTCGCCGACGGCGCGCAGGCGGAGGCCCCACCGGGTGTGGAACAAGCCGACGTACACGACCGCGACCGTGACGTACATGATGTACACGATGATCGTCTGGTTGAACAGCATCGGGCCGATGATCGGGATGTCCGAGAGGACGGGGATCGGCAGACGCGGGAAGCGCGGCGGGGAGTTGAGGGTGGCGGCGTTGGGTGCCAACAGCTGCGAGAAGAGGAAGCTCGTCAACCCCACGACCAGCACGTTCAACACGACACCGACGATGACCTGGTCGACGAAGTACTTGATCGCGAACGCCGCGAGCACGAACGAGACGAGGACACCCGAGACACCCGCAGCGAGGAGGCCGATGAACGGGTTGCCCGTCGCCGTGGCCACGATCGCAGAGGTGAACGCACCGGCCAGCAGCTGGCCCTCGATCGCGATGTTGACCACGCCGACACGTTCGCTCAGCACACCGGCCATGGCACCGAAGATGAGCGGCACCGACAGGCTCAATCCGCCCGCGAGCAGGCCCGTGAGCGGGATGACCGACGTGGTGGCGCCCGCGGCGGCCCACGTCAGGAACCCGACCATGAAGACCAGGGCGAAGATGACGGCCAGCCAGATCGGCGGGCGACGGTGAGCGCGGACCATCAGGACGCTCGTGAGCGTGACGAGGGCCAGCAGCACGGTGCAGACGATGCCGGTGACGACGCCGCCGAGGACGACCTCGGGCAGCTGGATGAACTCACCGGGGCTCGAGATGCGGAAGACGGCATCGCCGTCCTGGCGGGCGACGACGAACAGGACGGCGGCGAGCACCGTGATGACGCCGTAGACGATCGGGGCCTTCCAGCTGACCACGACAGCGGTGTCCAGCGCGGGCGCGGATCCGACCTCGGGGTGTGCGGTGGTGGTGCTCATCGGGCCGCCTCCTTCTTCTTGGCCGCGCGCACCTTGGGCTGGCGCGCCCCGGGGGCCGGCAGGCGGAAGATCGCGCGCACCAGCGGCGGTGCCGCGATGAACAGCACGATGAGCGACTGCACGACCAGGACGATGTCGATCGGGACGCCGTTGGCGGCCTGCATGGCGAAGCCACCGGCCTTGAACGCACCGAACAGGATGCCGGCCACCAGCACGCCGACCGGAGTGGAGCGGCCCAGCAGCGCCACCGTGATGGCGTCGAACCCGATGCCCGCGTCGATGCCGCTGGAGAATCCGGTGGTGACCGTGCCCAGCACCTGGTCGACGCCCGCGAGGCCGACGAGGGCGCCGGAGATGAGCATCGCGTAGACGTACATCGACTTGACGTTGATGCCCGCGACACGGGCCGCGTTCGGATTGAGCCCGACGGCGCGGAACCGGAAGCCGAGCGAGGAGCGCTCCAGGATCCACCACACCAGCACGACGGCGGCGAGCGAGAGAAGGAACCCGAAGTGCAGGTTGTAGCCCGAGCCGAGGAGGTCGGGGAAGACCGCCGTCTCCTTCATCGCGGGCGTGGTGGGGTTGCTCGAGCCCGGGGCCTGCAGCAGACCGGGGGTGCGCAGCATGTAGTAGACGAGGTAGAACGCGACGTAGTTCAGCATGATCGTCACGATCACCTCGTGCGCCCCGGTGCGGGCCTTGAGGACACCGGCGATGCCGGCCCACAGCGCACCCGCCACGACACCGGCGACGAGAGCGACGAGGGCGTGCAGGCCCCACGGCAGGTCGAAGGCGAACGCGACGTACCCGCCGGCGGCCGCGGCGACCAGCATCTGGCCGCGACCACCGATGTTGAACATGCCGACGCGGAAGGCCAGGGCCACGCCGAGACCTGCCGCGATCAGCGGGGTCGCGAAAGTGAGCGTCTCGGTGAGCGGACGGATCCCCGTGGCGAAATCGGGCCGACGGAAGTTGTAGATCGCTCCCTGGAAGAACGACGCATACGCACCCGAGACCGACTGCCAGATCGCGGCGAGCATGTCGCCGGGGCGAGCGAAGAAGTACCCGGCGGTGACCTGGACGCGCTCATCGGTCGCGGCGATCATGATCGCTCCGACCAGCAGGGCGAGCACGACGGCGAGCACCGAGATGATGGCGTTGCCGGTGGCGATCTCGCGCAGCGCGCGACGCCACCTGCTCTCCTCCGGGGCGGGCGCGGGAGCGACGACGCGGGCACCTGCGGCAGGGTCGACGGCCGAGGAACCCTCCAGGGCGACGTCGGCGTCGGTCGCGGCCGCCACCTCGGCGGCGCGGTCGGCGCGGTCCGCCGTCGGGTCGTGTGGGCTGTGCGGATCGCTCACGCGGCGACTCCTTCGTTCTGGGGCGCTTCGCCGGCCATCATCAGGCCGAGGACGTCGCGCGAGGTGTCGCCCGGGACGATGCCCACCACACGACCGCGGTACATGACCATGATGCGGTCCGCGAGGGCGGTGACCTCGTCGAGCTCGGTGGACACGACGATCACGGGCACCCCCGCGTCGCGGGTCTCGATGACGCGCTTGTGGATGAACTCGATCGACCCCACGTCGACGCCGCGCGTGGGCTGGGCGGCGACGAACAGGCGAAGGTCCCGGCTCAGCTCGCGCGCGAGCACGACCTTCTGCTGGTTGCCGCCCGAGAGACGACCGACCGGTGTCTCGATCGACGGCGTGCGGACGTCGAACTCGGTGACCTTTTCGCGCGCGAAGTCGGCCAGGGTGGACAGTTGGAGCGTGCCGCCCTTCACGAACGGCGCACCGTCGGCGCGATCGAGCATGAGGTTCTCGGCGATGGAGAACTCCCCCACCAGCCCGTCTTCCTTGCGGTCTTCGGGAACGAAGCCGACACCGGCGTCGAGCACGGCGCGCACCGACGAGCCGTTCAGCTCGACGCCATCGAGCGTGATCGACCCTTCGGCCCGGTCCTGCAGCCCGACGAGGGCCTCGGTGAGCTCGGTCTGGCCGTTGCCCTGCACGCCGGCGATCGCGAGGACCTCGCCCCGGCGCACTTCGAAACTGACGTCGTTGACGACGAGCTGACCGACGGGGTCGACGACGGTGAGGTTCGAGACCGACAGGGCGACATCGCCGAGCTTCGGAGCCTCTTTGTGCACGGTCAGCTCGACCGCGCGGCCCACCATGAGCGACGCGAGTTCGGCATTGGAGGCGGTGGGCTCCGCCTCACCGACCACTTTGCCGAGACGGATGACAGTGATTCGGTCCGCGACCTCGCGCACCTCGCGGAGCTTGTGCGTGATGAAGACGATCGAGGTCCCGGAATCACGGAGCTGGCGCATGATGGCCATCAGCTCGTCGGTCTCCTGGGGAGTGAGGACGGCGGTCGGCTCGTCGAACACGAGCACCTTGGCATCCCGGGAGAGCGCCTTGATGATCTCGACGCGCTGCTGCACGCCGACGGGCAGGTCGTCCACGAGCGCGTCGGGGTCGACGTCGAACCCGAACCGGTCCGAGATCTCGGTGACCTTCGCTCGCGCGGCGGCCAGGTCGAGACGGCCGCCGAACTTCGTCGGCTCGTGACCGAGCATGACGTTCTCGGCGACCGTGAAGACCGGGATGAGCATGAAGTGCTGGTGCACCATGCCGATTCCGGCGCGCATCGCGTCGCCGGGTCCGGCGAAGTGCTGGACGGCGTCGTCCAGCAGGATCTCTCCCCCGTCGGCCTGGTAGAGGCCGTAGAGGACGTTCATCAGGGTGGACTTGCCGGCACCGTTCTCGCCGAGCAGGCAGTGGATCTCTCCGGCCTCGACGGTGAGGTCGATGTGATCGTTCGCCACCAGGGATCCGAAGGTTTTCGTGATCCCGCGGAGTTCGAGCTTCATGTTCCCGATCCTAGGTTCTGTGGCACCGCACGCGGGGTGTGCGGCGGGAGGACCCCCCTCGTGAGCGGGTCCGGTCCGGGGCCGGACGATCGCGCAGCCCCATAAGGGAGGGGAGGCCGGCATGGAGCCGGCCTCCCCAGGGAGAGTGGATCTCTCAGCCGGCCAGGTAGGACTCGACCGTGATCTTGCCGCTGATGATGTCGGCCTTGAGCGCATCGACCTTGGTGGTCAGCTCGGCGGGCACGCGGTCGGACCAGTCGTGGTACGGCGCGAGGCCGACGCCCTCGTTCTCGAGCGTGCCGACGAACGGCGCCGCGTCGAACTCGCCGTTACCGGCGGCCACGATGGCGTCCTTGGTGCCCACGTCGATGCCCTTGAGGATCGAGGTCAGCAGCAGGTCGCCCACGGAGGGGTCGGTCTGGAACACGTCGGCGTCGACGCCGACGAGCGCGATCTCGCGACCCGCGTCCTGGATGGCGACGGCGGCCGACTGGTAGACCGGGCCACCGACGGGCAGCAGCACGTCGACGTTCTGGTCGATGATGGCCTGCGCGGTCTGGCGCGCGGTGTCGTTGGCCTCGAACCCACCGGTGAAGGAGCCGTCCTTGGCGGTGCGGTCCCAGCCGACGACGCGCACGGACGTGCCGTTGTCGGTGTTGTACTTCTCGACGCCCTGGGCGAAGCCGTCCATGAAGATCGTGACGGTCGGGATGTTCATTCCACCGAAGGTGCCGACGACGCCGGTCTTCGAGACGCCCGCGGCGAGGTAGCCGGCGAGGTACGCGGCCTGCGCGGTGTCGAAGATGATCGGCTTGATGTTGGGAGCGTCGGTCTTGCCGTCGAAGTCGCTGTCGACCGTGTCGTCGATCGAGACGTACTGCAGATCGGTGTTCGCCTTGGCCGACTCGAGCGCCGCGGGGGCGAGGAGGAAGCCGACCGTGACGATCGTGTTGCAGCCTTGGTCGACCAGGCTCTGGAGGTTGGAGGCGTAGTCGGTCTCGGACTGCGACTCGACCTCGATGGGGGTCTTCGAGCCGAGCTGCGAGGCCGCCTCGTCGACGCCCTCCTTGCCGAGCTGGTTGAACGACTTGTCGTCGAAGCCGCCGGCGTCCGACACCATGCAGGGCAGGTAGTCGCTGGCACCGGCAGCGGCCGACGAGCCGTTGCTCTCGGGCGCGGCACCGCAGCCGGCGAGCAGCACGGCCGCGCCGATCATCGCGAGGCCGCTGACGACGGCCTTCTTCGTGGTCTTCACGAATGGTCCTCCAAGACGGGGGCCCCCAACGGGTTCGGGGGACGATGGAGTCACGTTACCCACTGTGACGAATCGCTTGCGCCCCGCGAAGGCCCGTGCGCCCCAATGGTTACAAAGACGCAATCTCGCGTCATGCGCACGCCACACGAGTCGATCGCGGCGGGACTGGATGCCGCGGGCAGCGGCATCCGGTATCAGAGCACGTCGCCGCGACCGGTGAGCTTGAGCGCGTCGACGACGCCCTTGACCCGTTGCGCGTTCTCGCTGGTGGTGACCAGGAGCGCGTCCGGAGTGTCGACCACGACGATGTCCCGCACCCCGATGAGGCTGATGACGCGCTTGGTCTGCGACACCACGATGCCGCTGGAGGCGTCGGAGAGCACGCGCGCGTCCTCGCCGAGGATCGCCAGCTCGTTTCGGCCGCCCGAGGAGTTGAGCTTGGACAGGCTCGCGAAGTCGCCCACGTCGTCCCAGTCGAAGTGCCCCGGGATGACCGCCAGGCGACCCTTCTCGGCGGCGGGCTCCGCGACGGAGTAGTCGATGGCGATCTTCTTCAGGCCGGGCCAGATCCGGTCGACCGCGGGGCCGCGGCGATCGCGATCGTCCCACGCGTCGGCCAGCTCGAGCAGACCCGCGTGCAGCTCCGGCTCGTTCACGGCCAGCTCGGCCAGCAGCACGTCGGCGCGGGTGATGAACATGCCCGCGTTCCAGAGGTACGCGCGGTCGGTGAAGTACGCCTTGGCTGTCTCGAGGTCGGGCTTCTCGACGAAGCGCTCCACCATATAGGCCTCGGGGGCGCCGTCGACGATGAGCTCATCGGCCTGCTTGATGTAGCCGAAGCCGACCGAGGGCTCGCTGGGCTGGATGCCGATGGTGCAGATGTAGCCCGCTCGCGCCACCGCGACCGCCTGGCGCACGGCGAAGTCGAACTGCCGGGTCTGGCGGATGACGTGGTCGGCGGCGAACGAGCCGATGATGACGTCGGGCTCGCGGCGGACGAGGATCGCGGCGGCCAGGCCGATGGCGGCGGAGGAGTCCCGCGGCTCGGACTCGAGGAACACGTTGTGGTCGGGCACCCCGGGCAGCTCCCGCTCCACGGCCGCGCGGTGGGCGCGACCGGTGACCACGGCGATCCGATCGGATCCCGAGAGGGGGGCCAGGCGGTCCCACGTGTCGCGCAGCAGCGTCTGACCGGAGCCGGTCAGGTCGTGCAGGAACTTGGGGGCGTCCGCGCGGGAGAGGGGCCACAGGCGGCTGCCGATCCCACCGGCGGGGATCACGGCGTAGAAGTCGTCGATAGCAGGTTCGGCCATGGCACCGACCCTACCGGGCGGACCCGCACCGCCCCCACCGGTTCTCACACCCGACCGAGGGTGGAAACCCGCCCGAAACTATCTCGACGTCGAGAGAGTCTTAGGCGGGCCTAATCCCCCGCTTTCATAGCCCGGACGTAGTATTCAATGGCGCCCGTGTGACGCTTGGAGCCCTGTTTCGGCTCCCACACCGTGTTCGATCAGGGAGGACGACCGTGTCAGCACCAACACGTGCCACGCCGTCGGTGAAGGAGACGACTTCGCGGGTGCCCCGCGGGACGCTCTACCGCGGCCGAGAGGGAATGTGGTCGTGGGTCCTGCACCGCATCACCGGTGTGGCGATCTTCTTCTTCCTGCTCGTGCACATCCTCGACACGGCGCTCATCCGCGTCTCCCCCGAGGCGTACGACGCCGTCATCGGCACGTACAAGAACCCGATCATGGGTCTCGGCGAGGTCGCTCTCGTGGGCGCCATCGCCTACCACGCCTACAACGGCCTCCGCATCATCCTGGTGGACTTCTGGCCCTGGGCCACGCGTCACCAGCGCCAGTTGTGGTGGGGCGTCCTGGGACTCTGGGTCGTGACGATGCTCGGCTTCACGCCGCGCCACCTCATCAACGTCTTCAGCGCCGTCACGGGGAGCCACTGATGTCCGTCGCCCAGGAAGCCAGCACTATTCCCGCCCCCCGCACCCCCGCCGTGCGCAAGAAGGGCTCGAACCTCGAGAAGTGGGGATGGATCTACATGCGCGCCTCCGGCGTGCTGCTGATCGTCCTCATCTTCGGCCACCTCTTCGTCAACCTGATGACGGGTGACGGCATCCACCAGATCGACTTCGCGTTCGTCGCGGGCAAGCTCGCCTCGCCGTTCTGGCAGTGGTGGGACGTGCTGATGCTCTGGCTCGCGCTCATCCACGGCGCCAACGGCATGCGCACCATCGTCAACGACTACGTCACGAACGCGAAGGTCCGCAGCATCCTGGTGTGGTCGATCGGCCTCTCGGCCGCATTCCTGATCCTCCTCGGCACGCTCGTGGTCTTCACTTTCGACCCCTGCCTCGGCGTCACCGAGAGCAGCTCCCTGTGGGAGATCTGCCAGGCGTGAGCCGCGGCATCCTCCTTCCGACTGACACAGCAGAGGCATTGCACACGTGAGCACTCAGAACAGCGCGGACACGATCGTCAAGGACGGCGTGCACTACTACCAGTTCGACGTCGTCATCGTCGGGGCCGGCGGCGCCGGCATGCGCGCGGCGATCGAGGCCGGCCCGGGCGCGAAGACCGCGGTCATCTCGAAGCTGTACCCGACCCGCTCGCACACCGGTGCGGCGCAGGGCGGGATGGCTGCGGCCCTCGCCAACGTCGAAGAGGACTCCTGGGAGTGGCACACCTTCGACACCATCAAGGGCGGCGACTACCTCGTCGACCAGGATGCCGCGGAGATCCTCGCCAAAGAGGCCATCGACGCCGTCATCGACCTCGAGAACATGGGCCTGCCGTTCAACCGCACGCCCGAGGGCAAGATCGACCAGCGCCGCTTCGGCGGGCACACGGCCGATCACGGCAAGACCCCGGTGCGTCGCGCCTGCTACGCCGCCGACCGCACGGGACACATGATCCTGCAGACGCTGTTCCAGAACTGCGTCAAGCTCGGCATCAACTTCTTCAACGAGTTCTACGTGCTCGACCTCGTCACGGTGAAGGACGACGCGGGGCTCACACAGATCGCCGGCGTCGTCGCCTACGAGCTGGCCACGGGCGACCTCCACGTCTTCCAGTCCAAGGCGGTCATCTTCGCCACGGGCGGCTTCGGCAAGATCTTCAAGACGACCTCGAACGCCCACACCCTCACCGGTGACGGCGTGGGCATCGTCTGGCGCAAGGGCCTCCCCCTCGAGGACATGGAGTTCTTCCAGTTCCACCCCACCGGCCTGGCCGGTCTCGGCATCCTGCTGACCGAGGGTGCCCGCGGCGAGGGCGCGATCCTGCGCAACGCCAGCGGCGAGCGCTTCATGGAGCGCTATGCCCCGACGATCAAGGACCTCGCGCCGCGCGACATCGTCGCGCGCTGCATGGTGCAAGAGGTCGCCGAGGGCCGCGGCGCCGGCCCCCACCGCGACTACGTGCTGCTGGACTGCACGCACCTGGGCGCCGAGGTGCTGGAGACGAAGCTTCCCGACATCACCGAGTTCGCCCGCACGTACCTCGGCGTCGACCCGGTCGTCGAGCCGGTGCCGGTCATGCCGACCGCGCACTACGCGATGGGCGGCATCCCCACCAACATCAAGGCCGAGGTCCTCGCCGACAACGACACCGTCGTCCCGGGGCTGTACGCGGCCGGCGAATGCGCCTGCGTGTCCGTGCACGGGTCGAACCGCCTCGGCACGAACTCGCTGCTGGACATCAACGTGTTCGGCAAGCGCGCCGGTCGCAACGCGGTCGAGTACGTCAAGACCGCCGACTTCGTCCCGCTTCCCGAGGATCCGGCGAAGGAGGTCCGCGAGCTCATCGAGGGCCTGCGCGGCAACGGCGGGACCGAGCGCATCGCCGTCCTCCGCAAGACGCTGCAAGACGAAATGGACAAGGGCGCGCAGGTGTTCCGCACGCACGAGTCCCTCGCCCACGTGCTCGACGTCATCGCCGACCTGCGCGAGCGCTTCAAGAACATCCACGTCGACGACAAGGGCAAGCGGTACAACACCGACCTGCTCGAGGCGGTCGAGCTGGGCTTCCTGCTCGACCTCGCCGAGGTCGTGGTGTACTCGGCGCAGAACCGGGAAGAGAGCCGCGGCGGTCACATGCGCGACGACTTCCCCACGCGCGACGACGAGAACTACATGCAGCACACCATGGCGTACCTGTCGGGCGACCCCCACTCGTCGCACCCCGCCGATCACATCGAGCTCGGCTGGAAGCCCGTGGTCTTCACCAAGAACGAGGCCGGGGAGCTGCGCTACCCGCCGCTGGAGAGGAAGTACTGATGGCCGCGACCGCGCTCGACACCACGACCGACGCCCCCGCCGACATCGAGCAGACACCCGAGGACACCGGCATCCAGTCGTTCCTGGTCACGTTCAACATCCGTCGGTTCGACCCCGAGGTCGACGACGAGCCGCGCTGGGTCGACTATGACGTGGAGCTCTACTCCACCGACCGCGTGCTGGACGCGCTGCACAAGATCAAGTGGGAGGTCGACGGCTCGCTGTCGTTCCGCCGCTCCTGCGCGCACGGCATCTGCGGTTCGGATGCCATGCGCATCAACGGCCGCAACCGCCTGGCCTGCAAGACGCTGATCAAGGATCTCGACATCTCGCAGCCGATCTACGTCGAGGCCATCAAGGGTCTGCCGCTCGAGAAGGACCTCATCGTCGACATGGAGCCGTTCTTCGCCTCCTACCGCGAGGTGCAGCCGTTCCTGATCTCCAGCAGCAAGCCGGAGGCGGGCAAGGAGCGCATCCAGTCGATCGTCGACCGCGAGGTCTTCGACGACACCACGAAGTGCATCCTGTGCGCCGCGTGCACCTCGTCGTGCCCGGTGTTCTGGACCGACGGGCAGTACTTCGGCCCCGCCGCGATCGTGAACGCCCACCGGTTCATCTTCGACTCGCGCGACGACGCGGGCGACGTGCGCCTGGACATCCTCAACGACAAGGAGGGCGTGTGGCGCTGCCGCACGACCTTCAACTGCACCGAAGCGTGCCCGCGCGGCATCGAGGTCACCAAGGCGATCGCCGAGGTCAAGCAGGCGGTCCTTCGCGGCGGCCGTTGACCCCTCCCCTCTCTCGAACGGCGGGTGCGCTCCGGCGCCCCGCCGTTCGTCGTGCCCGGGCGGTCATCGTGGGGCCGCGGCATCCATTCATTAGGCTCGACGGGTGAACGACCGCGATCCCCGACCGTTGCCCGGCGCGGCGAGCGAGGAGACGTCCCTGCGGGATCGGCTGGACGCGGCGCAAGCAGCGGTGCGCGACCGACTCGACCAGCCGATCGCCCGCGCCGCCAAGCTCGCCCGGCTCTTCCCGGTGCGGGTGTGGCGGCACTTCCTGCGGCACAACGGATTCCTGCTCGCGGCGGGCATGAGCTACCAGGGCCTGTTCGCGATGTTCTCGGCGCTGTACCTCGCCTTCGCGGGCGTCGGGATCTGGTTGGGCGGCAGCGAGACCGCGATCGACGGCCTGATCCGGATCGTGAACGGCTACATCCCCGGCATCATCAGCAAGAACGGACTCGTCAAGCCCGAGCAGGTCGAGGCCGTCGCCCAAGAGAGCGGCCGTCTCCTCGGTGTGACCGGTGGTGTGGCCGGTGTCGTCGTCATCTGGACAACGATCGGTTTCGTCACCTTCACCCGCCGGGCCGTACGGGACACCTTCGGCCTCCCCTTCGACACCCGCAACTACGTGCTGCTGAAGGCGCGGGACTTCGTCGCCTCGCTCCTGTTCGGCCTCGCCCTTCTCGTCGGCGCGCTGCTCGGATCGGTGACCACCGGCGCCGTGGACCTGGTGTTCGGGATGATCGGTTGGGACCGAGGCACCGCGGGGTGGTCGCTCGGGGCGCGAGGGGTGTCGCTCCTCATCGCTTTCGCCGTGAACACGCTCGCCCTGGCCTCCCTGTTCCGCTTCCTCACGGGGACCGCGCTCACCTGGCGGCGCACGTGGCCCGGAGCCCTGGTCGGGTCCGCGGGACTGGTCATGCTCCAGGTCGCGGCGGGCTTCCTCTTCGTCTACACCCCGTCCAATCCGCTCCTGGCCACGTTCACGGTGCTGGTCGGGTTCTTGCTGTGGTTCCGGCTCGTGGGGATCGTGATCCTCGTCGCGGCCGCGTGGATCGCGGTGGCCGCCGACGACCGCGATGTGCCGCTGCGCTCGCCCGAGGACCGCCGCGCGATGGAGCAGACCGCTCTCGTCATCGCGGCCCAGGTGGCGGTGCGCGAAGCGGAGGAACGGGCGGCGCTCGCGCACTGGCCCCGGCGCTGGGCGGCGAGACGCCGCCTTCGTCAGGCCCGGAAACACCTCGCGCACCTGGAGTCGGAGCTGCCCGAGCCGCGGCGATCCACACTGCTGCTGGACTGAGCGCGGCGCCGCGAGGTCGCGCCGTCGGCAGCCGCGGCCCGAGCGAAGTGCGGTGTCGGAGGCCCCGGTTAGGCTCGTCGGGTGGCTCGTTCTGTACGCATCGTCTCCGTCAACGTCAATGGCATCCGCGCCGCCGTCCGCAAGGGCATGACCGAGTGGCTCGACGCCTCGGGCGCCGACATCCTCGCCCTGCAAGAGGTGCGCGCGACCGCCGAACAGCTGGCCGAGGCGGTGCCCGGCTGGCAGATCGTCAACGACGAGGCCCTGCAGAAGGGCCGCGCCGGGGTCGCGATCCTCAGTCGGCTGCCCGGCGTGCAGACGCGCACGCACCTCGGCCCCGAGCCGCTGGACTCCTCGGGCCGATGGATCGAGACCGACTTCGACATCGACGGCGAGACGCTGACCGTCGTCAGCGCCTACGTGCACAGCGGCGAGGTCGACACCCCCAAGCAAGAGGCCAAGTGGCTGTTCCTGGATGCCATGGAGCGGCGCCTCGCCGAGTTGAGCGCCGAACGGGAGCTGGCGGTGGTCATGGGCGACCTCAACGTCGGCCACCGCGAGCTCGACATCAAGAACTGGAAGGGCAACCGCAAGAACGCCGGGTTCCTCCCCCGCGAACGTGCGTACTTCGACCGCTTCTTCGGTCCGGCCGGCGCCGAGGTCGAGGGCGTCGACGGCTCCACGGGACCGGGCCTCGGGTGGGTCGACATCGGCCGCCGTCACGCCGGCGACGTCGACGGCCCCTACACGTGGTGGTCGATGCGCGGAAAGGCATTCGACACCGACACCGGCTGGCGTATCGACTATCACGTCGCCACACCGGCGCTGGCCGAGCGCGTCACCGACTACCGCGTCGACCGCGCGGCATCCTGGGACGCCCGATGGAGCGACCACGCCCCGGTGATCGCGGACTACACACTCGGGCGGTCGTGACGTCCGGGCCCCGCGGGGTCGCGGGTCCCGGACGGCGCTGAGCGCCAGGACGCCTAGGATCGAACGGTGACCCAGCAGCGCCTGTACTCCGGAATGCAGCCCTCGGCCGACAGTCTTCAGATCGGCAACTACATCGGGGCCCTGCTGCAGTGGCGCGAGCTGCAGGACGAGTACGACGCCTTCTTCTCGGTCGTCGACCTGCACGCCCTCACCCAGCCCGGCGATCCCGCCGAACGGCGCGAGAAGACCCGCCGCACCGCCGCCCAGTACATCGCCGCCGGCATCGAGCCCTCGCGCTCGACCCTCTACGTGCAGTCGCACGTGCCGGCGCACGCCGAACTGCAGTGGGTGCTGTCGACGCTCACGGGCTTCGGCGAGGCCGGTCGGATGACGCAGTTCAAGGACAAGTCCGCCCGGTACGGCGCGGATGCCACGAACGTGGGCCTCTTCACCTACCCGGTGCTCATGGCAGCCGACATCCTGCTGTACCAGACCGACGTCGTGCCCGTCGGCGACGACCAGAAGCAGCACATCGAGCTCACGCGCGACCTCGCCGAGCGTTTCAACCAGCGTTTCGGTGAGACGTTCGCGATGCCGAAGCCGATGATCCAGCGCGAGACCGCGCGTATCTACGATCTACAGAACCCCACGTCGAAGATGTCGAAGTCGGCCGAGTCCGACGCCGGCGTGCTGTGGATGCTCGACGACCCGAAGGTCAGCGCGAAGAAGATCATGCGCGCGGTGACCGACTCCGAGGGCGCCGTGCGCTTCGACCGCGACGAGAAGCCGGGCGTCTCGAACCTGCTCGTCATCTACTCGGCCCTGACCGGACGCGAGATCGGCGCGATCGAGGACGAGTACGCCGGACGCGGGTACGGGGACTTCAAGAAGGGCCTCGCCGAGGTGGTGGTGGCGGAGTTCGAACCGGTGCGCGCGCGGGCGCTCGAGCTGCTCGACGACCCCGCCGAACTCGACCGCGTGCTCGCACACAACGCCGAGCGGGCGGCATCCGTGGCCGAGAAGACCCTCGCGGACGTCTACGACCGCATCGGGCTGCTGCGTCGCGGCTGACCCGGCCCGGGCTGGGCGGCCCGGCTGCCCCGGGCGGGGCCGCCGACGCGAGGCGGGTGCGGCGGCCGGCCGGGGCCGGGCGGTTCAACCTGCGGCGGCCGGGCGGGGCCGGGCGGTTCAACCTGCGGCGGCCAGCCGGCCGGGGCCGGGCAGTCACAACTCCTGCAACGGTGGGCAGATGTTCCGGCAGCCCACCGGATCGGCGATCTGTGCAGGAGTTGTGCGCGAGGACCGGTGGCCGGTGCCGGCGCGGGGC
>NZ_VBUM01000037.1 GCF_005774735.1 Microbacterium sp. 5K110
GGCCCCAACCCGCCCCCGGCTGGCTAGCCGTGGCTCGCCGTCACCCGGGCCGCCTCGCGCACGGCCGTGAGGTTCTTGCGGCCGGCGCGCGATCCGGCGAGCTTCGCGGCGATGTGCTGCGCGACGGTGACCGGCTCGTACAGTGCCGGCGCTTCGCGCGTCACGAAGTGGGGGAGCACGTCGACGACGGCATCCGCGTTCCCGTCGTGGAAGAACGCCGCCGACCGGCGCCGCTCGATCGTCCCGTCGATCACGGGTGGCTTGACGCGGTGCAGCGTCGAGAGCCACTTGTCGTTGGTCAGACGCGCGGCGACGTCGCCGATGTTCACCAGCAGCGCCCCGTCCGCGGGCATGACGTCGTTCCACGATCCGTCCAGCCCCAGTACCTGGAGCCCGGCCACCTGATCGGCCCACAGCACGGTGACCAGGCCGAAGTCGGTGTGCTCGCCCATGCCCGTCAGTTCGGCACCGAGCTCGATCGAGCCCGGTGGCAGGGCGTAGTTGTTCATCCGCAAGACGTCGATGGAGTGGTCGGTGAGGGCGTCGAAGAAGTCCTCGGGCACGCGCAGGGCGGCGGCGAAGATCTGCGTCAGGGTGCGGGCGACCCGCCGAGCCTCGACATAGTACTCCTCGACCGCGGAGCGGAAAGGAGGAACGGCATCCGGCCACGTGTTCTCGGCGTAGTCGGCGGCGGTCGCCGCGGTCCCGGGATACTCCCGCCACGACGTCCCGACGTTGAACGCCTCGAAGAAGTCGTTCATGCGCGTCACCGGGTCGACGCCGAGGCTGTAGCTCAGCGATTCGCTCTTGGGCGGGGTGTATCCGCGGTTCTCACCCGCCGGACGCACGTACTGCTTCTTGACCTCCAGCGGCAGCGCGAAGAACTCATCGATCCCGGCTTCGAGGTCGTCGACGACGACGTTCGGGATGCCATGACCCACGATCTGCATGAACCCGACGGTGCGGCAGGCGTGGTCGACGGCGGCGACGACGGCCGCACGTGCGTGGTCGGGCCCGGGGCCGACCCAGGGGGAGATATCGATAGTGGGAACGTCGAACCGGTACATGTGGCATCCGTTCTTGCGAGATGACTCGACGCTAAGCGCGCGATGTCACGTGAGCGTTTCGCCGGTGTCACAGGTCGTGCGGCGGCAACGAAAAAGGCCCCGGACGAATCCGGGGCCTTCATTCTGTGCGCGAGGGGGGACTTGAACCCCCACGCCCTATACGGGCACTAGCACCTCAAGCTAGCGCGTCTACCTATTCCGCCACCCGCGCATCTGGGTGTTCGCTGCTTTCGCAACGAAGAACGACACTACCACGCCGGGCGCCCCGCCTCGAACCGAGGTCGCTCCCGGGCGCGTCCCGGTCGCGCGTGGGCGGGGGAGGGGGCCCGGCCCGGGTACCGTAGTGCGCATGTCCGAGCACGATGCCGACCCGCCCGAGGTCGCCCGCGTGGCCGCCGACCTCATCCGTTTCGACACCACGAACTTCGGTGGGGGTCGGTCTCGCGGCGAGCGCGAGGCCGCGGAGTACGTCGGGGCGTACCTCGAAGGACTGGGGCTGGCGACCGAGTACTACGAGCCGGTCGAGCGCCGCACGAACGTGTGCGCGCGCGTTCCCGGGCGCAACCCCGAGAAGCCCGCGCTCGTCTTGCATGGGCACCTCGACGTGGTGCCCGCCGTCGCCGAGGACTGGAGCGTCGACCCCTTCGCGGGCGAGATCCGCGACGGCATCCTGTGGGGCCGCGGTGCGGTCGACATGAAGGACATGGATGCCATGATCCTCACGGCCGTCGCCGATGTGCTGCGGGCGGGGGAGCAGCCTGAGCGCGACATCGTCGTGACGTTCTTCGCCGACGAGGAGAATGGCGGGGTCGAGGGCTCGGCGCTGGTCATCCGCGATCGCCCCGAGTGGTTCGCCGGGGCGACCGAGGCCATCAGCGAGGTCGGAGGCTACTCGATCACGGTCGACGACCGTCGCGCCTACCTGCTGCAGGTCGGTGAGAAGGCGCTTCTGTGGATCAAGCTCGTCGCCCGCGGTCGCGCTGGTCACGGGAGTGCGCTGCACCCCGACAACGCCGTCACCGCCGTGGCGGAAGCCGTCGCCGCGCTCGGCCGCACCGACTGGCCGATCACGCTCACCGACACGACGACGCAACTGCTCGCGGGCCTGGCCGAGATGACCGGCGCCGACGACCGTGACCCCGACGCCCTCGCGTTGCGCGCGGGGGCGGCATCCGGTTTCCTGCGATCGACGCTGCGCACCACGACCAACCCGACGGGGTTGACCGCCGGCTACAAGCACAACGTCATCCCGGACCGTGCCGAGGCGCTCATCGACGTGCGGGTGCTTCCCGGAACGGAAGAGGCGGCACTCGCCGATATCCGGCGCATCGTCGGGCCCGACGTCGAGGTGGAGGTCGTCCACGGCGACATCGGTCTCGAGGTTCCGTTCTCGGGTGACCTCGTGGATGCCATGGTGTCCCAGCTGGGGCGGCACGATCCGGGCGTCCCGGTGATCCCGTACCTCATGGGCGGCGGCACCGATAACAAGGCCCTCGCCGCCCTGGGCATCTCCGGTTACGGGTTCGCGCCGTTGCGACTCCCGTCCGATCTCGACTTCACCGGGATGTTTCACGGTGTCGATGAGCGCGTTCCCGTCGACGCGCTCGAGTTCGGTCGTCGAGTCCTCGCCGACCTCATCCGGACGTACTGAAGGACTCCATGCACATCTTCGAGGTCATCATCCTCGGGCTCGTCCAGGGCCTGACCGAGTTCCTCCCCATCTCCTCCAGCGCTCACTTGCGCATCGTGGGCGAATTCCTGCCGTCACAGACCGACCCGGGTGCGACGTTCACCGCGATCACCCAGATCGGCACGGAACTGGCGGTGCTGATCTACTTCCGCAAGAAGATCGGCCGCGTCATCTCCCGCTGGTTCCGCTCGCTGACCGGCAAGGTTCCGCGCAACGACCCCGACGCCCGCATGGGGTGGCTGATCATCATCGGCACCATTCCCATCGCCGTGCTCGGGTTCCTGCTTCAGAGCCTGATCCGCGACAACTTCCGGAGCCTGTGGATCACCGCGGTCGTGCTGATCGTGTTCGGCATCCTGCTCGGCCTGGCGGACCACTACGGCAAGCGGCGCCGCGACCTCGACGACCTCACGTACCCGCACGGCCTCGCCTACGGGTTCGCTCAGGCGCTGGCCCTCGTGCCGGGCGTCTCACGCTCCGGCGCAACGACCACCCTCGGTCGCGCCCTCGGGTACAACCGCACGGCGGTGGCCGAGTACGCCTTCCTCCTCGCCGTGCCTGCGGTGTTCGCGAGCGGGTTCTACGAGCTGTACAAGAGCTTCGACGAGGGCACGGGCCCGTACACGCTCGGCGAGACGGGCATCGCGACCGTCATCGCCTTCGTCGCCGGGTACCTCGTGATCGCGTTCCTCATGCAGTACCTCAAGAAGGGCAGCTTCCTGCCGTTCGTGATCTACCGCGTGGTGCTGGGCATCGTGGTCATCGTCCTGCTGCTCACCGGTGTCGTCCCGGCGGAGTCCGCGATCATCGCCGGCTGAGCCCGCACGAATCACGACGGCGCCGCCCCCTCGGGGACGGCGCCGTCGGGCGTTCCGTTCAGCGGCGGGGCGGGTCGTCCCGTCCGGGCTTGGTGGGCCCGTCGCCGCCGCGGCGCAGGTACCGCTCGAATTCCTGGGCGATCGCGTCGCCGGACGCCTCGGGCGAGTCCCACGTGTCGCGCGTCTGCTCGAGCTGGTGGATGTAGTCGCGCATCTCCTCGTCGTCGGCGGCGGCCGCGTCGATTGACGCCTCCCAGGCGAGAGCCTCCGCGGCGAGCTCGCCGCGCGGAACCTCGATCCCGGTGATCGTCTGGAGCCGGTCGAGCAGAGCGAGCGTGGCCTTGGGCGAGGGAGTGTGCCCCGCGACGTAGTGCGGCACGCTCGCCCAGAGGCTGGCGGTCGGGATGCCGGCACGTTCGGATGCGTCGCCGAGGGCGCTGAGGATCCCGACCGGGCCTTCGTACAGGCTGCGCTCGAGCGAAAGCGACTGACGTATCGCTTCGTTCTCGCTTCCGGCGAACACCGAGATCGGCCGGGTGTGCGGCACGTCGGACATCATCGAGCCGAGCGATACGAAACCGGTCACGTCCTCGCGCAGCGCGACGTCGATGAACTCGGCGGCGAAGGCCTGCCAGGCGCGCGCCGGTTCGACCCCGACCAGCAGCCAGATCTCGGGGTCGTCGGTGCGCTGCGCCGGCCGCAGCAGCGTCGCCTCGGGCCAGGTGAGCGTGCGCCGACCCTCGGCATCCATCCCGATCTGCGGGCGCGTGTACTGGTAGTCGAAGTACAGCTCGGGGTCGACCGAGTGCACCACCTCGTACTCGACCCCCGAGCGCAGCATCGACGTGGCGGCCGAGGCCGCCTCTCCGGCGTCGTTCCAGCCGTCGAAAGCGGCGACGATGATCCGGCGACCCAGTGCGTCCACGCAACCTCCTCTGCCCCTGCGGGGCTGGCTTCCAGGATAGGCGCATGCACCCCGGTGAGCGCTCGGGGGCGGTGCCGCCCTCGATACGATGGAACGATGACTTCTCCCGCCCCCGCTCTGGTCCTCTGGGACATGGACGGCACCCTCGTCGACACCGAACCCTTCTGGATGGCCGCCGAGACCCCGCTCGTGGAGCGCTTCGGCGGCACGTGGTCGCATGAACAGGCGCTGGGCATGGTGGGCCTCGCCCTCGAGGACTCGGCGCGGCTCCTGCAGAACGCCGGTGTGCCGTGGGGTGTCGACGAGATCATCGCGTACCTGACCGACGAGGTGCTCCGTCAGCTCGCCGAGACCGGTGTGCCGTTCCGACCGGGGGCGCGGGAACTCCTCGCCGATCTCCGCCGCTCCGGTGCCAAGACCGCCCTCGTGACGATGTCGATGCGCCGCATGGCCCTGGCGATCGCCGACCTCATCGACTTCCCGGCGTTCGACATCGTCGTCGCCGGCGACGACGTCGCGCGCCCGAAGCCCCACCCCGACCCGTACCTCCAGGCGAGCGCCGCGCTGGGGATCGACATCGCCCGTGCCGTGGCCATCGAGGACTCCCCGAACGGTCTGCGCTCGGCGCTCGCCAGCGGTGCCGTCACGCTCGGGGTGCCGCTCATGGTGCCGCTCGACGGACTCGGGGCGCACGCCCTGTGGCCGACGCTGGACGGACGCACCGCGGCCGACCTCGCCGCCCTTCACACCGCCCACGCCCCGGCCCTGACCACGGCCACGAACCCGCAGGAGACCCGATGAGCGAGACCCCGCACCTGAGCGGACCCTTCCGGGTCGGCGACCGCGTGCAGCTGACCGGTCCGAAGGGGCGGATGCACACCATCACGCTCCGCGAGAACGGCGAGCTCCACACCCACAACGGGGTCCTCCAGCACGAACTGCTCGTCGGGCAGCCCGATGGCAGCGTCGTGACCAACAGCTCCGGCCACGACTACCTCGCCCTGCGTCCGTTGCTGCGCGACTTCGTGATGTCGATGCCGCGCGGTGCCGCGATCGTCTATCCGAAGGATGCCGCGCAGATCCTCGCCCAGGCCGACATCTTCCCCGGCGCGACGGTCGTCGAGGCCGGCGTGGGCTCGGGTGCCCTGTCGATGTGGCTCCTGCGGGCGATCGGTCCGTCCGGCCGGCTCGTGTCGTTCGAGCGCCGTGAGGAGTTCGCCGACGTCGCCCGCGCCAACGTCGAGACGTTCCACGGCGAGCTCCCGTCCACGTGGGAGGTCGTCGTCGGCGACCTCGTCGAGAACCTCCCGGATGCCGTCGCCCCGGCATCCGTCGACCGCATCGTGCTCGACATGCTCGCGCCGTGGGAGTGCATCGACGCCGCCGCGGACGCGCTGACGCCCGGCGGCGTCGTGCTCTGCTACGTGGCGACGGCGACGCAGCTCAGCCGCGTCGCGGAGTACATCCGCGGGACGGGCCTGTTCACCGACCCTGATGCCTCCGAGACCATGGTGCGCGGATGGCACGTCGAGGGTCTCGCCGTCCGCCCCGACCACCGCATGGTCGCTCACACCGGGTTCCTCATCACGGCCCGGCGCCTCGCGCCCGGTGCGGTGCCGCCCGAGGTCAAGCGCCGCGCGTCGAAGTCGAGCTACGGCGACGAGGACGTGGAGCTGTGGACCCCCGGTGCCGTCGGCGACCGTGAGATCACCGACAAGAACCTCCGCAAGCGCGTGCGCGAGGCGCAGAAGGCCGCGGATGGAGTCCGGCAGCGCGGCGGGGAGCACCCGGGGGCGACGGAGACCCCCGACGCGACCGCCTAAACTGATCCGGTGCGCAGACTTCCCGCCCTCGTCGCCGTGACCGCTCTGGCCGGAATCGGCCTCGTCGGATGCTCGGCATCCGCCGGTACCGACGGCTCCGCCTGTGCGGCGCCCACCGCCGACCCGCGCGCGGCCGCGGCCGTGACCGTCTCGGGCGAGGTTGGGACGCCGCCCGAGGTGCAGGTGCGGTCGCCGTTCCTGCCGGACGCTCGTTCGGTGCAGACCGTGGTCACGGGCGACGGTGAGCGCATCACGCAGCCCGACCAGCTCGTGCTCCTCGACCTCACCGTGTACAACGGCGTGACGGGTGAGCGCATCGTGGGGTCGCGCTACGACGGCAACCTCAGCAACGCGCAGCCGCTGTCCGGCTGGGATGCCACCTTCCCCGACTTCTCGTCCGCGATCCTGTGCTCCACGCAGGGCTCCCGCGTCGTGGTCTCCCTGCCCTACGACGCCGTCGGCGCGCAGGCGGCCCAGGGCCTGCAGATCCCCGAGGGCGGCTCGGCCGTCGTCGTCGCCGACGTCGAGCGCGTGTACCTCCCCGCGGCCGATGGCGCCGACCAGTTCACGGCGGGCTTCGGTCTTCCGACGGTGGTCCGCGCGCCCAATGGGCAGCCGGGCCTCACGATCCCCGACGGCGACGCGCCGTCGGACGTGTCGGTGCAGACGCTGAAGAAGGGCGACGGACCCGAGTTGACCGCCGATTCGACCGCCCGCGTCCACGTCCTGGGCGTGGCGTGGAACGACCGGAAGCAGTTCGCGTCGACCTGGGGCAAGACCCCGATCACTGCCGCACCCTCGCAGCTGCCCGAAGAGCTCGCCGCGGCCCTCGAGGGCCAGACGGTGGGCTCGCAAGTGCTCGTCGTGGTCCCGGCCGACCAGACGGCTGCCGATCAGCAGGCGTTCCGCGCCCCGGCGGACACCGCTCTGGTCTACGTCTTCGACATCATCGGCGTCGACGGTTGAGTCCGGCCCGCGCCTAGGATGGGCGGGTGTCCGCCACCTCGTCCCGACCCGCTCCTGAGGAGCGTCTGGTCAACCTCGTCGTCGCGCTCATGGCGACTGAGCAGGGCCTGACGAAGGACACGATCCTGTCGTCGGTGGCCGGCTATCGCGAGCAATACGAAGCGGGTGCGTCGAAGGATGCGCTCGAGAAGATGTTCGAGCGCGACAAAGAGAACCTGCGCGGTCTCGGCGTGCCCATCGAGACGATCGGCGATCGCGCCGACCCCGAAGACCTGCGCGAGGCGCGGTACCGGGTGCCGACCGCGGAATACTCCCTCCCCGAGGACATCTCGTTCAGCCCCGCCGAGGTCGCGCTGTTGAACATCGCCGGCAGCGTGTGGGGGAGCGAGTCGCTCTCGGCGGACGCCCGGAGCGGTCTGCGCAAGATCCGCGCGCTGGGCATCGCGGTCGACGAGCCGATCATCGGCTACGCGCCCCGCATCCGCGCACGGGATGCCGCCTTCCCCGCGCTGCAGCGCGCGATCGAGCAGTGCCGCGTGGTCACGTTCCGCTATCTGCGCCCGGGCGACGCGCGGTCGCGCGAGCGTCGGATCCGCCCGCTGGCGCTGCTGGAGTACGAGGCGCGATGGCACGTGTTCGGTTTCGACCTGACGATGGATGCCGAGCGCACGTTCCTCCTCTCGCGGATCGTCGGTGACGTCACGGTGACGCGCGAGCGTTTCGACGAGGCGCTGCGCGAGGGGGCGGGGGAGCGCGCCCTCGCCGGTCTCGAGTCCGTTGCGCGCCGTCAGCGTGCGCTGCTCGAGGTGCACCCCGGGACCGAGGCGGCGCTGCGGCTGTCACGCCGCGCCGACCCCGCGCCGCAGGGCATCGTCGTGCCCTACGTCGATCTGCACGTCTTCGCCGATGAACTCGCCTCGTACGGACCCGAGGTGCGCGTGGTTGCTCCCGACGACCTGCGCGACGAGGTCATCCGGCGCCTCCGTGCCACCCTCGCGCTGCACGGGGGTGCCGCGTGAGCTCAGATCGATCTCTGCCGGCCCTCGACCGCGCGGCACTGCTGCTGCAGCTCGTGCCGTACATCGTCGGCAAGGGCGAGGTGTCGATCGCCGAAGCCGCGGCCGACTTCGACGTCGCGCCCGACCAGATGCGGGCGATGGTCGAGCGCCTGACCGTCATCGGCCTCCCCGGCGAAAGCGGGTACTGGCAGCTGCCGAACGAGCTTTTCGACATCGACTGGGACCTGCTCGACCGCGATGACGTGATCTCGATCACCAACACCGTCGGGCTCGAGCGCTCGCCCCGGCTCACGGCGCGCGAGGCCGCCGCCCTGCTGGCCGGTCTGCAGTTGACCCGCACTCTGCCCGGAGTGGGAGACAGCGCTCTCGTGTCGGGGCTGCTGGCCAAACTCGCGCGGGGCGCGTCGTCGACGCCGCCGGCGGTGATCGTCGCTCCGGGGCCGGTCGACGGAGTCCGCGACGTCGTGGACCGCGCACTGCGTCGACACGTTGCGGTGTCGTTCACCTACCGCGCACCCGGTGCCGGCCCGACGACGCGGACGGTCGACCCGATCAAGGTGCACATCGCCGGCGGTCAGTGGTACCTGCAGGGCTGGTGCCACACTCGCGAGGCCGTCCGGACGTTCCACCTCGAGAGGGTGAGCGACCCCGAGCTCACGGACATCCCCGCGCTCCACGGCGCCGACCCCGTGCCCGAGCTGTTCGCCCCCGCGGACGACGAGGTCGTCGCACGATTCCGTTTCCCGCTGGCCGTGGCTCCGCTGATGTCGGACTATCTCGAGCGCGCCACAATCGAGGCGGAGGGCGATGCGGCGGTGGCATCGATGCGCTTGGCCGACGAGCAGAGCCTGAAGCGTCTCGCCGCCCGACGCGGCGGAGAGGTGGAACTGCTCGAGCCCACGGGCGCCCGGCGCGCGGCCGCCGCGTGGGCGGCCGCGGGTCTGTCGCAGTACGCAGGAGATGTCTCGCCCGTAGGGTGAACGACGGTCGTGCTCCGGCCGTCGCTGGCGGGGTCGGGTTAGACTGAACCCCAACGCCCGAACGAGACGAGGAGTTCTCATGCTAGGCAATCTCAACGGATGGCACCTGCTGATCGTTCTCGCGGTCATTCTGCTGTTGTTCGGCGCCGCGAAGCTCCCTGCGCTCGCGAAGAGCGTGGGCCAGTCGGCTCGCGTCTTCAAGAGCGAGATGAAAGAGATGAAGCGCGACGACGACGGAGCTGTCGCGCCCGAGGCTCCCCGTGCCACCGAGGCGAATGCCGCCCCGTCCGTCACGCCTGAGCGACGCGCCTCGAACGACACCTCTGCATAGCGCGTGACCACGGCAGGACCGCCGCGGATCGAGGTGCCGGAAGGACCGCGGCGAGACAAGCGCATGTCGATCGGCGCTCACCTGGTCGAGCTCCGCAAGCGCCTGATGATCGCCGCCGCGGGACTGATCCTGGGCATGGTGGTGGCCTTCATCGTCACCGACCCGGTCATCGACTGGATCACTGAGCCCATCCGCGTCATCACGGCACGTCGCGGGGACGACTTCTCGGCGCTGAACTTCGCCAACGTGACGTCCGCGTTCGATCTGCGCATGCGGATCGCGTTCTCGATCGGTATCTTCCTCTCTGCCCCCGTGTGGCTCTGGCAGATCTGGGCCTTCATCATGCCCGGGCTCACGCGCAAAGAGATCCGGTACACGGTCGGCTTCGTCGCGGCCGCAGTTCCGCTGTTCTTCATCGGGTGCTGGGTCGGCATGCTCATCGTCCCGCACGTCATCGAGCTGATGTGGGGATTCACGCCCGAAGGCGGCGTCAACTTCTACAACGCGTCCGACTACTACGACTTCGTCTTCAAGCTCATGATCGTCATCGGCGTCGCGTTCGTGCTGCCGGTGTTCCTCGTGGCGCTCAACGTCGCCGGCGTCATGAGCGGGCGCGCGATCCTCAAGGGCTGGCGCGTCGCCATCATCATCGCCACGGTGTTCGCGGCCCTCGCGACCCCCGCCGCCGACGTGGTGAGCATGCTCATGCTCGCCGGCATCCTGATCGTCCTGTTCGTCGCCGCGGCCGGCGTATCGATGCTGTTCGACCGACGCAAGGCCCGTCGCGCCGTCGCGGCGGGACTGCCAGGATCGACCGCGTGAGTGGACTGAGCCCAGCCGACCGTTTCGCCCGGGCGTCGGCCCGCGCACAGCATCCCCTGACCGCCGACTTCGCGGAGTCGCAGCGGTTCGAGCTCGACCCGTTCCAGCTCGCCGGCTGTCAGGCCCTCGAGGATGGCCGCAGCGTGCTCGTGGCCGCGCCCACCGGCGCAGGGAAGACCATCGTGGGCGAGTTCGCGATCCACCTCGCGATGCTCGAGCCGGGCGACAAGGCGTTCTACACGACGCCCATCAAGGCGCTGTCGAACCAGAAGTTCCACGAGCTGCAAGAGGTGTACGGCGACGACGAGGTGGGCCTGCTCACCGGCGACACCAACATCAACGCCTCCGCGCGGATCGTCGTGATGACGACCGAAGTGCTGCGCAACATGCTGTACGCCGACTCTCCGGCCCTGCGCGGCTTGCGGTTCGTCGTGATGGACGAAGTGCACTACCTCGCCGACCGCTTCCGCGGTGCCGTGTGGGAAGAGGTCATCATCCACTTGCCGCGATCGGTACGGCTGGTGTCGCTGTCGGCGACCGTGTCCAACGCCGAGGAGTTCGGCGACTGGCTCGACACGGTGCGCGGCGACACCGAGGTGATCGTGTCCGAGACGCGGCCCGTCCCGCTCGAGCAGCACGTGCTCGTACGGGGAGACCTGCTGCCTCTCTTCGACGATCGCGCCGGGGTCGCGACCGCCCAGGTGAACCAGGAGTTGCTGCGCATCCGCGGCGGGCACGCCTCGACCTACGACAACAATCGCCAGGCGCAGCAGTACCGTTCGGCACGCCACGCCGGCGGCCGACGTCAGCCGCGAGGAGGGCAGCGCCCGGTCCGCGCCGCGCAGGCTCCCCGCATCGAGCGCATCGACCGTCCGCAGGTCGTCGACCTGCTGCGGCGCAATCACCTGCTCCCGGCGATCTTCTTCATCTTCAGTCGGGCGGGCTGCGACGCCGCCGTGCAGCAACTGCGGCGGTCCGACGTGCGGCTGACCTCGTCCGAGGAGCGCGCCGAGATCCGTCGCGTCGTCGACGAGCTGACGTTCGCGCTCAAGGACGAGGATCTCGCGGTCCTGCGCTTCTGGGAATGGCGCGAGAACCTCGAGCGCGGTCTCGCCGCCCACCATGCCGGGCTGCTCCCGGCCTTCAAAGAGGTCGTCGAAGAGCTCTTTCGCCGCAAGCTCGTCAAGGTCGTCTTCGCCACCGAGACCCTCGCCCTGGGCATCAACATGCCCGCCCGCACCGTCGTGCTCGAGAAGCTCGAGAAGTTCAACGGCGAAGCCCGCGTGGCAATCACCTCGGGCGAGTACACGCAGCTCACCGGGCGCGCCGGTCGGCGCGGGATCGACGTCGAGGGCCACGCCGTCGTGCAGTGGACCGAGGGCCTCGAACCGCAATCGGTCGCGGCGCTGGCCTCGCGCCGCACGTATCCGCTGAACTCGAGCTTCCGGCCCACATACAACATGGCCGTGAACCTCATCGACCGGTTCGGTCGTGCCCGCGCGCGCGAGATCCTGGAGTCCTCGTTCGCGCAGTTCCAGGCCGACCGCTCCGTCGTGGGGCTCGCTCGCCAGGTGAAAGAGGCCGAGGAGTCGCTGGCGGGGTACGACACCGCGATGACGTGCGACCGCGGAGATTTTCGCGAGTACTCCACGATCCGTCGTGAACTCTCGGATCTCGAGAAGATCAATCGCCGCGATGCGACGGCCCCGCGACGCCTGCGCGATGAGCGGCAGCAACAGATCCAGACGCTCCGGCGCCGGATGCAGCGGCATCCCTGCAACTCGTGCCCCGACCGCGAAGCCCACGCCCGGTGGGCCGAGCGCTACTGGAAGCTCAAGCGCTCGACCGACAAGACGCGGCAGCAGATCGACCAGCGCACCGGCACCGTGGCCCGGGTGTTCGACCGCGTCGTGGATGTGCTCGCCGCCCTGGAGTACGTCGAGATCGGCGCCGACGGCTCGACGGAGCTGACCCCTGCGGGGCGGACGATGCGCCGCATCTACGGGGAGCGCGATCTGCTCGTGGCCGAGTCTCTGCGCCAGGGGCTCTGGAAAGACCTCGATGCGCCGTCGCTGGCGGCGCTGGCGTGCTGCCTCGTCTACGAGCCGCGCCGCGACGAAGCCGGGCCGGGGGAGAGGGGTCTGCCCCGCGGGGCCTTCCGCGTGGCGCTGGATGCCACTCAGACGCTGTGGCAAGAGCTCGACGACCTCGAACGCGACCACCGCCTGCCGGGGTCGGAGTCGCCCGCCTCGGGCCTCGCCCCGGCGATGCACGGGTGGGCACGCGGCCTTCCGCTGGACAGCATTCTCACCCTGGCCGATATGGCCGCGGGCGATTTCGTCCGGTGGGCCAAGCAGACGATCGACCTGCTGGACCAGATCTCGCTCGTCGCCGAGCCGAAGCTCGCCACGACGGCCCGCACGGCGCTGGATTCGGTGCGACGCGGCATCGTCGCCTACACCTCGGCCTGATGACGGTGTCGGTCGTCCCGGGAGCGATCGTCGCGCGTTCCGCCGCTTAGGCTGGTCGGGTGCCCCTAGCCGCCCCGCCGCGACCGATCGTCCCCCTGGCGGTCGCCGCTCCGCTGTCGACGGCGGCGGGTCTGCTGCTGGTCACGGCGTTCCCGGCCCTGGCCTGGTGGCCGATGGCCTTTCCGGCGGTGGCGATGGCGCTCGTGGCTCTGGCCGGACGTCGCGTCTGGTCCGCGGTGCTGGTCGGGTTCCTCTTCGGGGCCGCCTTCTTCTCGGTCAACCTGCTGTTCACCGCCCGCTATCTCGGCCCCATCCCGTGGATCGCGCTGTCCGGGCTCGAGGCGCTGCTGACGGCGGTGTTCGCCGTCCCGATCGCGGTGGCCTACCGCTGGCTGCCGCGCCTCGCCCCGGGGCGCGCGGGACGGCTGCTTCTACTGCCCGCCGTGGTCGCAGGGCTGTGGACGCTGCGGGAGCAGATCGTCGGGTCCTGGCCCTACGGCGGGTTCCCGTGGGGGCGCATCGGCGTCTCGCAGGTGAACGGCCCGTTCGCCGAGGCCG
This sequence comes from Microbacterium sp. 5K110, assembly GCF_005774735.1. Classification (GTDB taxonomy): domain Bacteria; phylum Actinomycetota; class Actinomycetes; order Actinomycetales; family Microbacteriaceae; genus Microbacterium. The sequence goes on from NZ_VBUM01000037.1 coordinate 13,471, forward strand.
CCTCGTGGGTAGGCATGTCGGGGCTGTCGTTCTTGGCCGTCCTGCTGTGCGCGATGGCGATCGAGGGCGTCCGGCTCTCCCGCGTGCGCCGGACCGTCGCGGCCGTCCCGATCGCGATCGTGCTCGTCGCCCTCCTGCTCGTTCCGCAGTTCCCGACGACGGATGCCGGATCGATGCGCGTGGGTGCGGTCCAGGGGAACGGCCCGGCCGGTTACTTCGATCAGCGCAGCCGCAACGCGGTGCTGAACGCGCAGCTCGCGGCATCCGCCCCGCTCTTCGGCGAGAAGATGGACGTCTTGCTCTGGCCCGAGGGTGGCGTGGATTCCGACCCCACTCAGAACCCCGCCACCGCGGACGTGCTCAGCCAGCTCTCCCGCCGCATGGACGCTCCGCTGCTCGTCTCGGCGGTGACCGAGCGAGTGTCGCGCCTGTACAACTCCGCCCTCCTCTGGACGGCCGAGGGTGGGCCGCTGCAGACGTACGACAAGCGCAACCCGGTGCCCTTCGGCGAGTACGTCCCGGACCGCGCGTTCTGGGAGCCGTTCGCTCCGGACCTGATCGGGCTCATCGGACGCGAGTACACACCGGGCACGGCGAGCCCCGTGTTCGACGTGAACGGCGTGGGCGTCGGACTGGCGATCTGCTTCGACGTCATCTACGACGACGTCGTGTGGGACGGCGCCGCGCAGGGCGCCGAGGTGTTCATGTTCCAGACGAACAACGCCGACTTCCGAGGAACGGACGAGAACCTCCAGCAGCTCGCGTTCGCCCGTATGCGGGCGATCGAGACCGGCCGCTCGGTGGTCAACCTCTCGACCGTGGGGACGAGCCAGGTCATCGCCCCCGACGGCTCCACGGTCGATGAACTGCCGGTCGACACCGCCGGCCACATGCTCACCGACGTGCCACTGCGCACGGGTCTGACGCCGGCCGTCGTGATCGGTCCGGCGGTGAAGATCGCCGTGGGGTGGGGGAGTATCGCCACCCTGGCCGCGGCGGGGCTGATCCTCGGCCTCCGGTCGCGCAACGCGAAGAAGACGCCGGCTCCCGAAGGAACCGGCGCCTGAATCCGCGGAACGGCGCTTAAGCGCTGATCTTCTGGTCTCCGCCGCCGCGTCGGGCGCGCAGGAAGGCCAGGCGCTCCTCCAAGAGCTCCTCGAGCTCGGGGATGGAGCGGCGCTCCAGGAGCATGTCCCAGTGCGTGCGGGGCGCCTTGTCGTCGCTGTGATCGACGGTGGCGGTGCCGTCGCCGATGCGCAGCAGCGCCTCGGCGCCGCACGTGCGGCACTCCCAAGCCGGGGGAACCTCGGCGTCGGCGGCGAAGGTCAGCACCGTCTCTCGTCCGCAGGTGCTGCAGGCGTAGGTGTGCTGGGCCCGGTCGTGGAAAACGACCCCGTCTTCGCTCTGAAGGCTCTGTGCGCCGAGTCGGATGCCTCGAAGACTGCGATCTGCCATTGTGTGGTCCTCTCGTCGGTCCCCATGTATAACGGCCCCACCTGTGCGCTTTATTCGAACCGAGCGCCTTGCGGCGAGATTCACAGACGATGCTCAGGTCACCGGCTGTTCAGCGTCCGTTCACGATCGACAGCGCGAGGTCGGCGCGATCGGTGACGAGGCCGTCGACCTCCAGATCGAGGAGCCGCGTCATGTCGCCGGTGTCGTTCACGGTCCACACGTGCACTTCGACGCCGGCCTCGTGCGCGGCGCGCACCAGCCCGCGTGTCACGACGCGGACGGGGCCTTGCCGTTCGGGGATCTGGAGGGCGTCGAGGTCGCGGAGCAGGCGCCGGACCGTGCCGCGGAGTCCGAGGGTGTGAGCGGCGACCAGTCGCGCGACGGTCGCCGAGCCGGGTGAGGTCGCGGGTCGGATCGGGGCTCCGGCCGTCCGGGCCGCGGCCAGGGCGACGCGTCGACGGTCGTCCGAGAAGCTGGTGAGCAGGACGCGCGCGGCGTGGGGGGCGACGAGGCGCCCGACGGGTGCGGCGGCCGCCTCGGCCTTGACGTCGAGGTTCCACCGCACGTCGGGGAAGGACTCGAGGGCTTGCGCGAGTGTCACGAGGCCGCCACGGTCGGCCATGAGATCTTCGAGTTCGGCGAGACGGACGTCGGCGATCTTGCGGGGGTCGCCGGTCACTCGGGACAGGTCGTCGTCGTGGAACAGCACGACGGTCCCGTCGGCGCTGAGGTGGCAGTCCGATTCGACGTAGCCGACGCCGGCGGCATGCGCTTCGGCGACGGCGGCGAAGGAGTTCTCGACGACGCCCAGCGCGGCGGCATCCGGAGTCACCAGGCCTCGATGGGCGAGAACCCGGGGCCCCGCGGGGGCGAGGAACGGGTGGCGTGTGGGCGACGACGAGAGCATCCGGGACCTCCGGGGCCGAACGTAGCACGCGCGCAGAACGCCGACGTGATCGCCGCGGGGCCGCGCGTCCGGGGCCTCGCGGCCCCGGCTGGGTAGGGTAGGCAGGTCGCCCTCGCCCATCGTCGGCGAGCGGCATCCGATCTCGAATCGTCAGGAGTTCCCGTGTCCCAGACCCTCCCGTCCGGCTCCCTGAGCGGCAAGACCGCCCTCGTCACCGGTTCGTCGCGCGGCATCGGCGCCGACACGGTCCGCTACTTCGCCGAGGCCGGCGCGAACGTCGTCATCAACTTCCGCAACAAGGCCCCCCGCGCCGAGAAGCTCGCCGCGCAGCTGCGCGAGCTCGGGGTCGAGGCGCTCGTCGTCGGCGCCGACCTCACCGACCCGGCGTCGGTGCAGGCGATGTTCGACGAGGTCGAGCGCACATTCGGCGGGCTCGACGTCCTCGTGCTCAACGCGTCCGGCGGCATGGAGTCGGGTATGGCCGAGGACTACGCGCTGAAGCTCAACCGCGATGCCCAGGTCAACGTCCTCGAGAGCGCGCTACCGCTGCTGCGCGACGGCTCGCGCGTCGTGTTCGTCACCAGCCACCAGGCCCACTTCATCCGTACCACCCCCACGATGCCGGAGTACGAGCCGGTCGCCCTCTCGAAGCGGGCCGGCGAAGACGCGCTGCGCGAGAAGATCCCCGCTCTCGAGGAACGCGGTGTCGGATTCACCGTCGTCTCCGGCGACATGATCGAGGGCACCATCACCGCGACGCTGCTCGAGCGCGCGAACCCCGGAGCGATCGCCGCGCGCCGCGAGGACGCCGGGAAGCTCTACAACGTGTCCGAGTTCGCCGCCGAAGTGGCGCGGGCCGCCGTCGACCCGGTTCCCGCCGACAACACTCGCCTCGTGGGAGACACGGACTCGTTCGGAGGGGAGTGATCGTGCGCGCCGTCGACATCGAGACCCTCGTCTCCGTCGGGCGGCCGGCGCTGTCGTCGGACGGAGGGTTCGCCGTGTACGCGACCTCCCGCCCGGACGTCACGGCCGATCGCGCCGTGGGCCAGCTGTGGCGGCTCGACCTGCCCGACGGGGCGCCGCGCCGCCTCACGCGCGGCGTCGCTGATCGTGCTCCCCGGCTCTCGCCGGACGACTCCACGATCGCGTTCCTGCGTCCCGACGGCCGCGGCCGCGCACAGGTGTTCGTCGTCCCCGCCGCGGGCGGCGAGCCGGTGCAGGTCACCGATCAGCCCGGGGGAGTGACCGAGGCGGCGTGGTCTCCCGACGGCACCCGCCTCGCTTTCACCGCTCGCGTCGTCGAGCCCGGCCGCTACGGCACGGTGGAGGGACGGGATGCCGCGGCCGAACCGCCGCGCCGGATCACCGGCATCCGCTGGCACGCCAATGGCCACGGCTATCTCGACCGCCCGGCGCACCTGTTCGTCGTCGATGCCCCCGCCGCCGACGCGGAGCCGTTCTACGAACCGGCCCCGGACGTCGTGACGCCGGAGAAGCGGGTCGTCGCCTCTGCGCCGCAGCAGCTCACCGATGGCGCGACGAGCTGGTCGGGCGTGACGTGGAGCGCCGACGGCCGCGCACTGCTGAGCCTCCCCGACGACATCGAGGATCGTGCCCGCGATCTGCGTTCGCGCGTGGTCGAGGTCGGCGTCGAGGGGGGAGAGGCGCGCGAGCTGCTCTCGACCGACGCGAACCTCTCGATCGACGAGGTCGCCGTCGCCCCCGACGGCACGGTGTTCCTGCGCGGCAACGACGTCGGTGCCTCCGGTGTCGATTTCGTCGCCCCGGGGACGGGCCTGTGGATGCTGACCGAGACCGGCCCGCGTCCGCTCACCGACCCCGAGACGATCGACCTCGGCGAGGTCGGCTCGCACGTGTCCTTCGCGGGCGACGACGTCCTCGTCCAGAACCGCACGCGGGGCCGCCTACGGCTGCTGCGCATCACACGCGGGGGAGAGGTGAGCGAGGTGCTCGGGGGCGACGTCGAGGTCGCCGGTCACGCGGTCGCGGGCGCGCGGGTCGTGGCATCCGTGGCGTCGCCGACGTCGTTCGGTGAGCTCGTGCTCGTCGACGGCTCCGCGCCGGCGCGGGTCCTCACCGATCACGGCGCGGCCGTGCGCGAGCGCGGTGTCGTGATCCCCGAGGAGCACGAAGTCGCCGGACGCGACGGATACCCCGTGCACGGGTGGGTCGCCGTCCCCGAGGGTGAGGGACCGTTCCCGGTCATCCTGCAGATCCACGGCGGCCCGTACGCGTCGTACGGCATCCACCTGTTCGACGAGACGCAGGTGCTCGTCGATGCGGGTTATGCCGTGGTCTACAGCAACCCCCGCGGCAGCGCCGGGTACGGTCGCGCGCACGGGCGCTCGATCCGCCAGGCCATGGGGACGCTCGACTACTTCGACGTCATGGACTTCTTCGACGGCGTCGTGGACGCCGACCCGCGCCTGGATGCCGACCGCGTCGGTGTCATGGGCGGCTCGTACGGCGGCTACATGACCGCGTGGATCATCGCGCACGACCACCGGTTCGCGGGCGCCATCGTCGAGCGCGGGTTCCTCGACCCGACGGCGTTCCCCGGGTCGAGCGACATCGGCTCGTTCTTCGGGCAGGAGTACGTCGGCACCGATCCTGCGCTCATGGCCGCGCAGAGCCCGATGGCGGTGGTCGGTCAGGTGCGCACGCCGACCCTCGTGCTGCACTCCGAGCTGGACTTCCGCTGCCCGCTCGAGCAGGCCACCCGGTACTACGCGGGGCTGAAGCAGGCCGGTGTCGAGGCCGAGATGCTCGTCTTCCCCGGTGAGGACCACGAGCTCACCCGCGCGGGCCGCCCGCGGCACCGCGTCCAGCGGTTCGACGCCGTGCTCGACTGGTGGGAGCGGCACCTCCCGACCGCCTGACCCAGAGAAGGGGCCCGGATGCCATGGCATCCGGGCCCCTTCTCTGGTGCGGAGGAGTCAGACCTCTTTGCCGAAGCGGATCGCGCGCACGATCTGGAACACACCCAGGACGATGAGCGAGACGCCGATCAGCAGGAAGAGCGTCACCGCGCCGAGCAGCGGCGAGAACAGCAGCACGATGCCCGCGAGGATGCTGATGATCGCGAAGAAGATCGTCCACGCCTTCGACGAGCCGTCGCCGAGAGTGGTCAGTGAGACGATGCCCTCGATGATCCACAGGATGCCGACGAGCGTGCCGACGAAGACGCCGAACCAGGCCGTGGTGGCGGCGAGGTTCGCGAACGAGAAGATGCCCGCGACGATGAACAGCAGGCCCAGCACGATGTAGCCGATGCGCGCCCATCCGGAGCGGAAGAAGATGCCGATCCCGATGTTCACGAGGCCGGCGATGATGACGTAGACGGCGATGATGCCGACCGCGACCTGGGCGGTGCGCCCGGGCCACAGCAGGATCAGGAGACCGACGATCAGGGAGACCGCACCGCTGACGGCCAGGGCGGTGCGTACCGCCCGCACCGCGGGCGTACTGGACGAGGTGGAGGTGGACATGGCGAGCCTTTCCTGGACGAATGCTGAGAGCTTCGAGCCTCACCTTAGACCCTGCGATGAACGTCGTGGGGGACCGACGTCATCCCAGCAACAGGGCGACTCCGAACAGGACGGGGAGGCACCCGATGGTCGAGAGCAACACCACGTCGCGCGACAGGATCTCGCCGACGCCGTATCGCTGGGCGAAGTTGAAGACGTTCTGCGCGGTCGGCAGCGCGGCGAGGACGACGACGATGAAGACCTGATCGGTCGGCAGCGAGAACGCCACCGCGACACCCCACGCGACCGCCGGCATCACGAGGAGTTTGAGCGTCGTGGCGATCACCACGTCGACACGGCGACCGGGTTCGGTGAGCACCCGCTGGCCGTACAGAGACATGCCGTACGACATGAGCAGGATCGGGACGCAGGCCGCGGCGAAGAACGTCAGGGGATCCATGACGATCGGCGGCAGGTCGATGTCGAGCACCGCGACGATGACCCCCATCACGGAACCGATCAGCATGGGGTTCTTCGCCGTCTGGGTGAGGATGCGCCGGGGCGAGCGCACGCCCGAGGTCGCGGCATCCAGGATCGCCAGGGCGATCGGCATGAGGATCAGCAGCTGGAACAGGATCACCGGGGCCGAATACGCCGCGTTGCCCAGCATGTAGAGCGAAATCGGGATGCCGATGTTGTTGCTGTTCACCTGACCCGCCGACAGCGCGCCGATGACCGTCTCGGCCGTGCTCCGACGCAAGACCAGCGCGGAGACGAGCGCGTAGCCGAAGATGATGACGGCGGCGGTGATCATCGACACGGGGAGGAGCGCCGAGAACAGGGTCTTCACGTCGGCGCGGGCGAGCACGACGAACAGCAGGAACGGCGACAGCACGAAGAACGTCAGTCGGCTCAGCACCGGGCGCGCGTGCGGCCCGAGCAGGTCGATGCGGGCGACGACGTAACCGACGACCACGGCGAGCCCGATGACGGCGAAACCGGTCAGGATGCCACTCATGCCGCGGTCCCGGGGTAGGCCCGCGCGTCGCGGGAGCGACGGCGCGATTCCATTGAGGCGAGCCTACCGGTGGCGGTGGTCAGGAGCTGTCGTTCGCGGGCTCGGACGGAGGTTGGAAGGACGAACGGCCCACTCCTGGTGGCCTGCACCTGCCCGCAGGCGAGCGCCCAGAGCCCACCGTTCTCGACCTGCAATGAGAAGATGACCTCATGGCGGCCGAATCTACGACACGGGGAACCTCGCGGCGCCCGCTCGCGATCGCAGCCGGTGTGAGCCTCATCCTCATCTCAGCTGTGATCATCGCTCTCGCCAGCTTCCTGACACTGCTGATCATGGGCTTCGGAGACGCGACCGGAGAGTTCACAAAGATTGCGGCGACCTCCGCCGTGGTCGGCCTGGCTTTAGGGTTCTGCGGTGTCTACATGCTCATGCATCTACCCGCAAGAACCGTCCATGTGCGCACGAGCGGCGTTGGCGAGTAACGACAGAACGCCGCTCTGTAAACACGCCGATAATGCACATTATGTCAGTTTGAGTTTAGTGCGCAGTTTCTCCGCATCACTGCGATCGGGAGAGATCCTTTTACGGCCGCGGTGGCATCTCGGTCGTCAGGTCTCCGTTCGAGAACGATGCGATCCGTCGATCGAATCGCTCCTTCTCGTCGATCTCACGGCCGCCGTAAAAGCTCCCGTTCGCGTCCCGCCAGACAAAGCTCTCGCACTCTCCGTATTGATAGATCTTCATCAGCTGCGGGGCGCCTCCGACCGTCCGGGCCGATGGATCCGCGATCACGTCGAGCAGCGTCTCGAGTGGTTCCCAGTTGAGAAATGTCTCGTTCGCCAACTTCTCCGGATCTTCGGAATCGTGCATCAGTGGATATCCATTATTGCGAATACGTACCCATGTTCGCGCCTGAGCGGTTCGGCTGGCATCTCCAGCAAAGTAGAATGAACCCCAGGAGTTCTCCGCAAGGCTCGGTAATCTCCGCATTTGCAGATGGCCATTCTTGTCGTATCGGTAGGAATAGCCCTCGAAGCACAGGTTTCTCCACGACCATCCCACTAGGACGACGTTCAACGTGACGACGTCCGGCGCAGATTGGCCGAGCGGGAGGTCTGACACCTCTCGGCGGCTTGCGGCATAGAGGACGCGGAGCTTGTTCGCAAGATACCCAATGTCCGAGCGTCCCGACTGGTGTCCATCCAGGAGGGTGCACGTGTTGATCGCGTGAAGGAGAAATGCATATGCGGCTGTCGCGTCGCCGGACATTGCAATCGCGGTGGCGGGCCGGGGCAATGCTACGAGCTTCGGGCAGGTGTCCCAGGACTCGCCGCCGCTTACGCGCGAGTCCGAAGCCAACACCAATTCCTTGAGGTTACTGTTCTTTCTGATCCACGCCGCGATGAGTGTCACCGTCTGCCCCCCGATCTTCCGAGTTCATCGTTGCACATGATTTCTTCGCTGTGCGGCGGGTTCCATGCTCAGTGGAACGCTCTGCTGCCGGGCGTCGAGAACGGCTGGGTCGTGCTCATCGCCTCCGCGACCGAGAATCCGTCACCGCTGATGCCAGTGCTGCTCGAAGGTCCGGTAGTGCGCTGAAGGGTGCGAGACGGCGGTGATTCAAACCGATGTCTCACCGCTACCCTGACCGGATGAGTTCCCCCCGACTCCCTCGCGACCGCGGGCGCACCGCGTCGATCGTGCTCTCGTCCATCGCTCTCGCGACGTTGACGTTCGTCCTGCTGTGGACCTTCGGGCTGAACGCGACGCTGTCGGGCGCGTCGAGCATGGCGGTGATCCTGCCGATCGTCGTCTTCTGGTGCTCGTCGGTGGTTTTCGGGATCGCCGGATTCATCGCTCTCGGTCTCGGCGTCACGGCCTCACGCCCGACTCTGCCCTCTCTCTTGGCCGTGGGAGTGCTCCTCGAGATCCTCGTCGGACTCCTGCTCATCTCCCGGCTCTGACGCGACGTCGACGACCCACGCGACGACGGACGTGGTGCGCCGCTCGGGCGGGGGTTCGGATTCCGTGATGTGCGGTGCGGCCTCCGCGTCGGAGGCCTCGCGCGGCACACGATCTCGCGGGGCCAGTGTGACCGCACCGGGAACGGGAACGCTCTCGATCATCCATGTGGATGGACGCGAGCCGATCATGACCCCGTTGCCGAGATCTCGACCGGTGAACGGCCACTCCTCACCCTCCGCGGGCATCTCGGCATCCGGAGGCGCGCCGAAGCCGGGGCGGCGCAGGTGTCGCGTCTCGATGTGTTCCTGAACGACCGCATGGATGCCGCGTACCCGACCTTGCACCCGGTCCTCCGGGGTCGACGGCGTCTCCTGGTGGTGGGACTCGATCGCGTCGATGGTGGCAGCGAGTTCGGGACCGACGCTCTGGATGAACGCCGGCGACGGCGTGCGCGTGCGCACGAGCAGATCGACCTCGTCACCGACGCCGAACGGGTCGCCGCAGCAGGCCCACTCCCAGGTGTCGAGCCAGACGCGGGTGACGTCGGGCGCGCCCGGTGTCACCGGATCCATTCCGACGTCACGCCGATCACGCGCGAACCGTCGAGATCGCCGAGCGAGAGACCGGCGAAGCGGACCGCCGCCTCCGACGTCTGCCACCGGAACTTCGGAGACTCGGTGATCGCCGCTTCGATCACCGTCTTCGCGGCATCCTCCGCCGACTGCGCCTGCGCGAACGACGCCGCCGTGCGGGCGAGATAGGCATCGAGCTGCGCCTGATACGCCCCGCCCTCGTAGTGGTCGACGGAGCCGGTGAACGACGACGCCACGGCGGCGGGCTCGACGATCGCGACGTCGATACCGAACGGCGCGACGACCGGCGCGAGCGACTGCATCAGACCCTCGACGGCGAACTTCGCGCCGCAATACGCGTCGGCGAACGGCTGACCTACCGCTCCCCCGACGCTCGTGACCGTGACGATGCGGCCGTGACCGCGTTCGCGCATGCCGGGCAGCACGAGTCGGGTGAGCCGGGCGACCGAGAGGTAGTTGGTGTCGAGCTGCGCCTGGAGGTCGGCATCCGAGAGCTGTTCGAGGGTTCCGACGGCGCCGCGCCCCGCGTTGTTGACGAGGACGTCCACGACACCGAGGTCGGCGACGAGCACGGCTGCGGCGTCGGCGTCGGTGACCTCGAGCGCCCGGATGTCCAGGGTCACGCCCGCGGCGTCGGCGGCCTCGCGCAGCGCGTCGGCGCGGGACGTGTCGCGCACCGTGGCGACGACGGAGAGGCCGGCCTTCGCGAGGCCGACGGCGGTGTGCAGACCGATTCCGCTGGAGGTACCGGTGACGAGAGCAGTGCGGGTCATGGCTCGACCCTAGACCCGACCGCCGACACCGATCACTCCCCCGCGAGCTCGCCGATCAGCGTCTCGACGCGACCGCGGATGTCGTCGCGGATGTGCCGGACCGCCGTGGCAGCCTGGCCCGCCGGGTCGTCGAGCTGCCAGTCCTCGTACCGCTTGCCGGGGAAGATGGGGCACGCGTCGCCGCAGCCCATCGTGATGACGACGTCCGATTCGCGGACGGCATCCACCGTCAGGATCTTCGGGGTGTTCCCCGCGATGTCGATGCCCTCCTCGGCCATCACCTCGATCGCGACGGGGTTGATCTGCTCCTTCGGTTCCGAGCCCGCCGACAGCACGTCGATGCGGTCGCCCGCGAGGTGCCGCAGGTAGCCGGCGGCCATCTGGGACCGGCCGGCGTTGTGGACGCAGACGAACAGAACGGTGGGACGTGACATAGGTCTCTCTCTTCGGGGTCACGCGGCGCGCACGTGCGGCAGCAGGGCGTCGATGCGGTGGGAGATCTCGTCGAACGCGGCCTCGAACGAGGCGCGGGTGCCGACCCGGACGGGGTCGGGGATCGACCAGTGCAGATCGGTGGATGCCACGGACTCGCGCGCGCGGTCGCACACGGTGATCCGCAGATCGTCGGGGCGTGCCACCTCGTCGAGGGTCTTCGGGGTGGCGTCGGACAGGTCGAGTCCGTGGGCGGCGGCGACGGCGACGGCACCTTCCGCGACGCCGTCGGCGGGCAGGGTTCCGGCGGACGCTGTGGTGATCGACGTGCGCGCCCGCCACAGATACTCGGCGAGCCGCGACCGGGCGGAGTTCGCGGTGCACACGAACACCACGCGAGGGGCGCGCAGATCGCCGACGCCCTCCTCGGACGGCAGGGCGTCCGCGACGAGGCGCACATAGCTGCGGCGTCCGTCACCCTCCGAGCGGCGACGATCCACCAGCCCCGCCGCCTCGAGAACCTTGAGATGGTGGGACAGGAGATTGGATGCCACCCCCACCCGCTCCCCCAGCTGCTGCGGCGACAGATCGCCGAGGGCGAGGAGATCGACGACGCGCAGGCGCGCCGGATCCGACAGCGCGGCGTGGCGCGCGGCACGGAGTTCGATCGACGGAACGGGCATGCCTCAATGATTGTTGAGTTAATGCCGGAGGTCAAGTCCGGCTCCGCAATGTCGGACGTCGCGGCTATCGTGCGGGCATGAACCGCACGATCTTCCACACCGCCACCACCCTCGATGGACACCTCGCGACCGACGACGACGGGCTTGCGTGGCTCTTCGCCGTTCCCGGCAGCGACGACGCCGAGGCGGCTTTCGGCGACTTCATGGTGGGCGTGGGTGCGATGGTGATGGGCACGGCGACCTACGAGTGGCTCCTCCGTCACGAGCGGCTGCTCGACGCGCCCGAGAAATGGACGGCGATGTACGGCACGCGGCCGACGTTCGTCTTCTCCTCTCGCTCGCTGCCGCCGATTCCGGGTGCGGACATCCGTCTCGTGTCGGGTGACGTGCGGGGGCATTCCGAGTCGATGCGGGATGCCGCGGGCACGGGTGACCTGTGGGTCGTGGGCGGCGGCGACCTTGCGGGTCAGTTCATCGATGCCGGGATGCTCGACGAGATCCGTCTCTCGATCGCTCCCGTGACTCTCGGCTCAGGAAAGCCTCTGCTCCCCCGGGTTCTCGGCGCCGACCGGCTGACCCTGGTCGCCGTGGAGCGCGCGGGGCAGTTCGTCGAGGTGGTCTACGAGGTCGCGAGGCCGTCGGACGAGGAGCCGCGGCCCTGAAGGGGCGTGAGCGCGGTCCAGCCCCCGCCGAACTTCGCGGCGCGGCCGTCGCCCGAGGATGTGCCGGTCAAGCGTCGGCGTACCCAGGGCGCCACGTGTTCGCGGTAGTACGCCGTGCCCTTCAGTCGCTGGCTGTCGGGGATGTCGCGCAGATGCCACCACTCCCCCGGCGCCGAAAGTCCGACCGACTCGAGCACCCGGGCGGCGACGCGGTGATGCCCGCGCGCGTTCATGTGCAGGCGGTCGACCGACCAGAACTCGGGGCCGGCGAGTTCGCGATCGAACCAGTTGTACGCGGTGATGACGTCGGGGCGGTGCTGCAGCCGTGCTTCGACGGCGTGCGACAGCCGGTCGCCGCGGGCCTGCACGACCCGCCCGAGCGGAAGCCCCGCCGACGGGTTCGCCCCCGACAGGACGATGAGCTGCACGCCCTCCTCGTCGCACCGCCGCACGACGTGGTCGAACACGTCGACGATCCGCTCGATCCCGGTACGCGGACGCAGCATGTCGTTACCGCCGCCGTTGAACGACAGATGCGTCGGTTTCAGAGCGAGCGCGGGCTCGAGCTGCTCGGCGACGATGGGCTGCACGAGTTTGCCGCGGATCGCGAGATTCGCGTAGTGGACCGGCTCGCCCGTGGCATCCGCCCATCCCTGCGCCGCGAGATCGGCCCAACCGCGGACGGTGCCGTCGGGCAGCTCATCGCCGACGCCTTCGGTGAACGAGTCGCCGATCGCGACGTAGCGCACGGATGCCATCCGCTCAGCCTACGCTCGGCGCGGGGTCTCACCGCGGGTGCGGCAGTCGGGTTCGGGGCGCGATCCGTGCTTTGGGGCGGATGATTCACGCCCCAAAGCACGAAATGCGCCCCCAACCGACCGCGGTGGAGGGGAACCGCGTCAGCCCTCGGCCAGTGCCCGGCCGCGCTCCTCGCGCAGGAACAGCGCCGCGACGACCGCGACCGCGAAGAACGCCGCGAACACCACGAACAGCAGCGGAGCACCGCCGACACCGAGCAGCGGCGGAACACTCAACGGCGCGATGATCGACGCGATCCGGCCCACGCCGGCCGCCCACCCGGCCCCGGTCGCCCGCAACGGCGTCGGATACGTCTCGGGGGTGGCGGCGTACAGCGCACCCCACGCGCCGAGGTTGAAGAACGACAGGGCCATGCCTGCCGCGATGATCGCCACCTCGCCCGAAGCCGTGCCGAAGAACACCGCGGCCACGGCGGAACCCGCGAGGAAGGTCGCGAGCGTCGCCCGGCGACCCCACGCCTCGATCAGCCAGGCCGCGACGGCGTAGCCGGGCAGCTGGGCGAGCGTGATGATGAGCGTGAAGCCGAAGGAGCGCACGAGGTCGTACCCCTGGGACACGAGGATCGTCGGGATCCAGATGAACGCCCCGTAGTACGAGAAGTTCACGCAGAACCACAGCAGCCACAGGGCGGTGGTCCGGCCGCGGAGCGGCGCCGCCCACAGAGCCGACACGCGGGCGCGCGGCGCGGCGTGCGACGGGCCCGTCTCCGTCGGGGCGGGAGTGAACGACACGCGACCTGCCGCGGCCTCGAAGTCGCGCACGATCGCCGAGGCCTCGGCATCCCTCCCCCGACTTGCCAGCCAGCGCGCCGACTCCGGGAGACCCCAGCGCACGATCAGCGCGTAGGCGGCGGGGATCGCGCCCAGCGCAAACGCCCAGCGCCACCCGTCTGCCGACGCCGGCACCACCAGATAGCCGATCACGGCCGCCGCGGTCCAGCCGATCGCCCAGAACGCCTCGAGGAAGACGATGACGCGTCCGCGCATGCGCGCCGGAGCGAATTCGCTCACATACGTCGAGGCGACCGGCAGTTCGGCCCCGAGTCCGAGACCGACGACGAACCGCAGGACGAGCAGGGCGGCCAGACCCCCGACCAGCGCGCTCGCCCCGGTCGCGAGGCCGTAGACCAGAAGCGTCAGGGCGAAGACCGAACGGCGACCGAAACGGTCGGCCAGCAGTCCGCCCAGGCTCGCGCCGATCGCCATGCCGGCGAAGCCCGCCGACGCGATCCATGACGCCTCGGTCGGCGCGAGCTGCCACTGCGCCGCGAGGGCCGCGATGACGAAGGAGATGAGCCCGACGTCCATGGCATCCAGTGCCCACCCGAGACCCGACCCGCCCAGCACGCGGCCGTGGCGGCGGGTGAACGGAAGGGCGTCGAGGCGGTCGGCGATGCGCGCGACGTCGGTCGAGGTGGTCACCGGATGCCGGCGGTCTCGGTGTCGGCGAGCATCTCGTGCACGAGCGGGAGGACGCGCGTGCCGTACAGCTCGATGCTCGACATGAGGCGATCGTGCGAGATCGAGCCGCTGGCGAACTTCAGCTGGAAGCGGGAGTTGCCCAGAGCCCGCACCGTCGCCGCGATCTTCCGGGCGACGGTCTCGGGCGAACCGATGTACATCGACCCCTCGGGTCCGACGTCATGCTGGAAACGCAGGCGGTTGTACTCGGGCCAGCCACGCTCGCGGCCGATGGTGTTGTTCAGCTCGGCGACGCCCTCGTAGGCCTCTTCCCACGCCTGCTGGTCCGTCTCGGCGACGTGTCCGGGCGAGTGCACCGAGATGGGCATCTGCGGCTTCCCCAGCTCGTCGAGCGACCGGCGGTACAGGTCGGCGAAGGGACGGAAGCGGGCCGAGGATCCCCCGATGGTGGCGAGCACCAGACCGTAGCCGTAGCGCGCCGCGCGCACCACGGACTCGGGAGAGCCGCCCACACCGACCCACGCCTTCAAGCCGTTCTCCGTCTTGGGGTACACGTCGGCGTCTTGCAGGCCGGCGCGAGTGCGTCCCTGCCACGTCACGGGCTTCTCGTCGAGAAGCAACGAGAACAGCTCGAGCTTCTCCTCGAAGAGCTGCTCGTAGTCGCGGAGGTCGTAGCCGAACAGCGGGAACGACTCGATGAACGATCCTCGACCGAGGATCACCTCGGCGCGGCCGTTCGAGACGGCATCCAGGGTCGCGAACCGCTCGTACACGCGCACCGGGTCGTCGGACGAGAGCACCGTGACGGCGGTGCCGAGGTGGATGTTCGACGTCCGCGCGGCGGCGGCGGCGAGCACGATCTCGGGGCTCGTGACGGCGAAGTCCTTGCGGTGGTGCTCCCCCACGCCGAAGAACGACAGACCGACCTGGTCGGCGAGCACGGCCTGATCCACGACGTTGCGGATGGTCTGCGCGTCGGACTGCAGGCTGCCGTCGGGGCCGCGAGAGATGTCTCCGAAGGTGTCGAGTCCGAGCTCGACGGGGCGATCGTTCATGGCGTCTCCTTGCATTCGGATGAATGAACTTTATGCCCCCCGCCGCTATTCCCGTGAATCGGGGCGTCCCCTTTCGGGAACGCCCCGATCCGGATCAGGCGGATGCCAGTGCCTGGCGCAGCGTGTCGAGTCCGACGCCGCCGATGTCGAGCGCCTTCGTGTGGAACGCCTTCATCGAGAAGGCCGCTCCCTCGCGCTCGCGGGCCTCGTCGCGCACCTGCTCCCAGATGCGCTGGCCCACCTTGTACGACGGCGCCTGGCCCGGCCAGCCGAGGTAGCGGTTGACCTCGAAGCGGACGAACTCCTCGGGCATGTTGACGTTGCGCAGCATGAAGGCCAGGGCGTAGTCGTGGTCCCAGACACCCTCGCCGTCGAGCCGCGGCTTGCCCAGGTGCACGCCGATGTCGAGCACCACGCGGGCGGCGCGCATCCGCTGCCCGTCGAGCATGCCCAGGCGGTCGGCGGGGTCGTCGAGGTACCCGAGCTGTTCCATGAGGCGCTCGGCGTACAGTGCCCAGCCCTCGGCGTGACCGCTGGTCCCGGCGAGGAGACGCCGCCACGAGTTCAGTTCGCCGCGGTTGTAGACCGCCTGCGCGATCTGCAGGTGGTGGCCCGGAACGCCCTCGTGGTAGACGGTCGTCAGCTCGCGCCACGTGTCGAAGCTGTCGACGCCTTCGGGCACCGACCACCACATGCGTCCCGGGCGCGAGAAGTCATCGGTGGGGCCGGTGTAGTAGATGCCGCCCTCCTTCGTGGGGGCGATCATGCACTCGAGGCGCCGGATGGGCTCGGCGATGTCGAAGTGGGTGCGGCCCAGCTCCTCCACCGCGCGGTCGCTGGTCCGCTGCATCCACTCCTGGAGGGCCGCGGTGCCGTGGAGCTTGCGCGACTCGTCCTTCTCGAGGAACGCCACGGCCTCCTCGACGCTCGCGCCGGGGAGGATCTCGTTCGCGATCGACTCCTGCTCGGCGACCATACGAGCGAGCTCCGCGACGCCCCACTCGTAGGTCTCGTCGAGGTCGATCGTCGCGCCGAGGAATTGGCGCGAGTGCAGCGCGTACAGTTCGCGACCCACGCCGTCGGCCTCGCCCGCGACCGGGGCGAGCTCGGCCGACAGGAAGGATGCCAGGGCGTCGTACGCGACCCGGGCGGCCCCGGAGTTCTGCGCGAGGTCGCGCGCGAGCGACGCGGGTAGCTGGCCCTCGTCCGGGGCGGCGTCGCCGACGAACTCCGCGAAGAAGCCGGTGTCGGCCGTGTAGCGCCCGATCTGCGTCGCCACCTCGACGACCTGGCGTCGGGCGGGCACCACACCGCGGGCCATGCCCTCGCGCAGCGTCGCGATGTAGCCGTCGATGGCGCCCGGCAGTGCCTTCAGTCGCGTGGAGATCGTCGACCAGTCGTCCACCGTCGCCGTGGGCATGAGATCGAACGCCTGGCGCAGGTCCTGCGCGGGCGAGGCGATCACGTTGACGTCGCGCAGGTGGGTCTGGGCGGCGTGGAGCTCGAGATGCAGGTCGAGCTCGCGCCCCAGGTCCATCTTCGTGACCTCGTCGATCGCGTCGACGGGAGTGGCGTTGTCGAGGGCGGCCTTCGTGGCCCGCGCCTGGTCGGCGAGCTCGTTCGCGCCCTCGGGGCTGTAGTCGCCGAAGCGGTCGTTGAACTCGGTGCGTCCGATGTAGGTGGCGAGCGTGGGGACGCGCTCGGCCAGGGTGTCCACCCACGCATCGGCGATCGTGTCGATCGGCGTGGGGGTGCGTTGTGCATCAGTCATGCATCGAGCCTAGGGAAGGCACGGGACCCTGGCCACCCGGGGGCCGCGACCGCGGTCACGGATCCCGCCGTCAGTGCCCCGCTTCGTCCCAGTCGCCGCCCCGGCCGATCTGCACGTCGAGCGGCACCGTGAGGTCGGCCGCGTCAGCCATGCGCGCGCGCACGATCGACTCCACGGCATCCCACTCCCCCGGCGCGACCTCGACGACCAGTTCGTCGTGGATCTGCAGCAGCACGCGCGAACGCAGGCCCGCGGATGCCAGTTCGTTGCGGATGCGGAACAGGGCGATCTTCATGATGTCGGCGGCGCTGCCCTGGATCGGGGCGTTGAGCGCGGCGCGCTCGGCGTTCTCGCGCAGCACGCGGTTCATGCTGGTGAGGTCGGGGAAGGGACGCCGCCGGCCGCAGATCGTCTCGGTGTAGCCGTCCTGCCGGGCCTGCTCGACGGAGCCGCGCAGGTAGTCGCGCACCGCCCCGAACCGGGCGAAGTACTCGAGCATGAGCTGCTTGGCCTCGGACTGCTCGATGCGCAGCTGCTTGGACAGTCCGAAAGCCGACAGGCCGTAGACGAGGCCGTACGACATCGCCTTGACCTTCGTGCGCATCGCTGGGGTGACCTCGGAGGGCTCGACACCGAAGACGCGCGAACCGACGAACCGGTGCAGGTCTTCTCCGGAGTTGAATGCCTCGATGAGGCCGGGATCGCCGGACAGGTGCGCCATGATGCGCATCTCGATCTGCGAGTAGTCGGCGGTCAGCAGGGTCTCGTAGCCCTCGCCCACTTCGAACGCGGCGCGGATGCGACGGCTCTCTTCGGTGCGGATCGGGATGTTCTGCAGGTTCGGGTCGGTGCTCGACAGGCGCCCGGTCTGGCTGCCGGTCTGCACGTACGTCGTGTGGATGCGGCCGTCCGGGCCGATCGCCGCGTCCAACGCGTCGATGATCTGCTTGAGCTTCGTGGCCTCGCGGTGGCGCAGCAGCAGGTCGAGGAACGGGTGGTGCGCGTTCTCTTGCAGGTCGGCGAGGGCGGCGGCATCCGTGGTGTACCCGCTCTTGGTCTTGCGGGTCTTCGGCAGCTGGAGCTCGTCGAACAGCACTTCTTGCAGTTGCTTGGGCGAACCGAGGTTCACCTCGTGCCCGATCGAGGCGTAGGCCTGCTGCGCCAGCTGCTCGGCACGTTCGGCGAGCTCGCCCGAGAAGGCGGACAGCTTCTCGTGCGAGACGGCCACGCCCGCGAGCTCCATGCCGGCGAGGGCGCCGAGTGTGGGCAGCTCGATGTCGTCGAGGACGCCGGCGACCGATTCGGGCAGCTCGGCGCGCTGCGCCTCGGACACCCGGAGCACGTACCAGGACAGCTGGCCCGGGGTCGCCCCGTCGGTCTCGGGAACGAGTTGCGTCGGATCGGCCTCGGGCAGTTTCTCGTCGAGGTAGCGGTCGACGAGGTCGGCGAGCGTCTTGTCGGGGAAGCTTGGACGCACGAGCCATCCGGCGACGATCACGTCGTCGGCGATCCCTCCGACCACGACGCCCTCGCGGGCGAGGGCCTTGACCTGCGGCTTCGCGCCGGCGAACGCCTTCGGCGCATCGGATGCCAACCACCCGGCGAGGGCGTCCCGGACCGCGTCGCTCCACTCGGCCTCGGCCGCGGAGTCGGCCGTGGCCAGGCCGATGCGCGTCGGGGTCGACCCGACGAGGGCGAGAGTCACCCCCACGGTGCCCGTGGCGGCGGCGGCCCACGCGGCGATCTCCTGGGCGTCGAGGGG